>JBEKTJ010000044.1:0-37137 GCA_049516155.1 Bryobacteraceae bacterium | reverse complement strand
TTCAAACCGACTTACGCCACTAAGTATCCGCCCGCCCAGTCGTTGTTCCTAGCGCTGGGGTGGAAGCTTTTTGGGCATCCCTGGTACGGCGTCTGGCTAAGCTGCGGCGTGATGTGCGCGGCGCTGTGCTGGATGCTGCAAGGTTGGCTGCCGCCGTGCTACGCGTTACTGGGCGGCTTGATGGCTGCGGCGCAGTGGGCCATCGCCGGCTATTGGATCAATTCGTACTGGGGCGGCGCGGTAGCGGCCGGGGCCGGGGCGCTGGTCGTTGGCGCGGTCCCACGCTTGGCGCGGCAGCCGACGGCGGGCGCGGCGGCGCTGGCGGCCCTAGGTTTGGTGGGGCTGGCCAACAGCCGTCCTTATGAAGGTGCAGTGACGGCGGCGGCGGCCGTGGGGGCCTTGTGGATCTGGCGGCGCCACGCCCCGCGAATTCGCCCCCTCCCCCACTTCTTAATTGCGTATGCCATCCTCGGCGGCGGGTTAGCTGCCATGCTCTACTACAACTATCGAGTAACGGGCGACGGGCTCCGCATGCCCTATGCCGTGCACCAGTTGCAGTATGCGGCATCGCCGATCTTTTGGTTTATGTCGGGTGCAGCGCTCCCAGTCTACCATCACGAGGTCATTCGGCGGTTCTGGACTGTTTACGACCTGTCCTTTTACCGAGATGCGCGCGCCTGGCCGCCGATCGTGGCGATCTACTTCGTGCGCACCTTCTGGTACTTCTTCGTGACACCAGTTTCGGCGGTAGCCCTGCTTGCCGCAGTGTTCTTACGTCGCGGGCGGAAAGTACGCATGGTGCTTTCCATCGCGGGGGTTGCCACTGCGGGATTATTGCTCGAAAGATTCCCGAACGCGCACTACTTCGCCCCCGCTACCGGTCTGGTGCTGCTGCTGGTGGTGTTGGGTATGCAATACCTGCGGACGAAGGCTGGCGCGGCGGCTTTGGCCGCTTTCGCAGTCCTGTTCTTCGGCATGGCGGCGATGCGTGCGTCGCGCCTTACTGCCGACGAATATCCGCAGAAGTCGTTCAGCGCGCGCCGCCGCGCCTTGATCCAGCGCCTACAACGGGAAGGCGGACGGCAACTGGTCCTGGTGCGTTACACGCCCGAGCACGACGTCTTGGACGAATGGGTTTTCAACCACGCCGACATCGACGGATCCGAGATCGTGTGGGCGCGGGATATGGGCGAAGCGAGGAATCGCGAGTTGCTGCACTATTATAAAGACCGGCGGGTGTGGCTGCTGGAGCCGGATGTGGCCGATGAAGAGAGCGGGACGCGAATGTCTGGGGGTGGGCTTGCTGGCGATGGCGTTTCGGCTGGCGCTGCTGCCCCTGCGCCCGATACCGCCGCCGACGGTGCAGGACGAGTTCGCCTACCTGCTGGGCGCTGACACCTTCCGCCTCGGGCGTGTGACCAACCCTCCCCACCCCATGTGGGTCCACTTCGAGACTTTCCATGAGAACTTCCAACCCACCTACGCCAGCAAGTATCCGCCGGCGCAGTCGTTGTTCCTGGCCCTGGGCTGGAAGCTGTTCGGGCATCCCTGGTACGGCGTCTGGCTAAGCTGCGGAGCGATGTGCGCCGCGCTGTGCTGGATGCTGCAAGGATGGCTACCGCCGCGTTACGCGCTGTGGGGTGGCCTGATGGCGGTGGCGCAGTGGGGCATCGCCGGGTATTGGATCGATTCCTATTGGGGCGGTGCGGTGGCTGCTGGGGCCGGAGCGCTGGTGTTGGGTGCGCTGCCGCGTCTGGCGCGGCGGCCATCCGCCGGAGTCGCGGCGGCGGGGGCGCTGGGCGTGCTGACGCTCGCCAACAGCCGGCCTTATGAGGGCGGCGTCTTAGTAACGGCTGCCACCGTGGCGCTGTGCATCTGGCGGCGCCACGACCGGCGAAATCGCCCGATCCACCACCTGTCGATTGCCTATGCCATCTTAGGCTGCGGGCTGGCGGCCATGATCTTCTACAACTATCGTGTAACAGGCCACCCGCTGTTGATGCCCTACGCCCTGAACCAGGCTCAATATAGCGTGGCGCCGATCTTCTGGGTGGCGCCGCTGCAGAAGCCTCCGGTCTATCCAACCTACCGGCATGACGCCATCCGGGAACTGTGGGTGGATCTGGACATGGCGGTCTACCTGCAAGCGCGCGCGTCGCCTGGACGGGTGTTGGCGGCCTTTTGCCGCATGCTGCCGGTCTTTGTCAGCCCCGTGCTGCTGGCCATGGCGGCGATTGCGGTATTTCTGCGCCGTAGCCGCAAGGTCCGCTATCTGTCTGCCATGCTGGCCGCTTCGACCGCCGGACTGTTACTGGAACGAACCTCCCTGCCGCACTACTTTGCGCCTGCCGCCGGACTGGTCCTGGCGCTCGCCATGTTGGGTATCCAGTACATGTGGGTGCGCTGGGGATGGAGCGCCGTGGCCATTTTCGCGGCGCTGTTTTGCATTAACGCCGGGGTGCATGTGGTAAGCAACCCGGATCCTTATGCGAACCCGCTATTCGCCGCGCGTCGGCTGGCCGTCATCCAGCGGCTGGAAACCGTTGCCGGGGGCGGCGCGCGCCAGTTGGCGATCGTGCGCTACGCTCCGGGTCACAATGTGCTGGAAGAGTGGGTATATAACCGCGCCGATATCGATGGCTCGGCGATCGTGTGGGCACGGGATATGGGCGGCGCGGCGAATCGGGAATTAGTGGATTATTATCGGGTTCGGCAGCCTGATAGGACCGTCTGGCTGGTGGAGGTGGATGCCACAGACGTGAGGGACGCGAAAGTCGCAATTTACGCGGGGAGCTAGTGCGCGCCGATTAGCAGATCCAGGCCGGCAGCCTCGGCGAACGCCCGGAAATCGCCATCTCGCGTGAGCAGCGGTATGCCGCGATCAAGACAACTCTGGGCGATCAGGGCGTCGCCGAGACGCGCCTTGCGGCGCTTAGCCAGCACCTTTGCGCGCAACTCTCCGGCGCGTTGCCAATAACCGGAACAGACTTCCAGCAGCGGCAGCTCCGTGAAACTTTCGGAAGCCTCCGCCGAAAGCTGCGGGTCGCTCAAAAGTTCGGTGAGCACAGCGGGCGCCATGAGCACTTGCCGGTCCTGCAGCGCCCTATCGAGCAGTTCCACATCGTCGCCGGCATCTCCTTGCAGGAAGGCAATCCAAGAGCTGGTGTCGACCGCGATCACCGATCAGCCTTTAACTCGGCGAAGGTATGCGCGAAACGCACCTTGCCCCGGAGTTGGCGCAGGCTGGCGTAGGCTTGCGATGCCGCGACCAATTGCAGGCCGGTACGAACCGTTTGGGTGATGCCACCCCCATTGGCCTGTTGCGCCTTTGCGAGAAGCTCCTGAGGCACTTCGACGGTGATTTTACGGGGTTCCATACCGCAACTGTACCATATTCACATGCCGAAAGCAAGACCAGTATCGAGTATGGTCTTAGAGATTACCGATAATCGTTAGTGCGACCGGATGCGGCTGTGCTGGAAGCCGGCACGAACCAGTTGAAACGTGGACTGTCGAGCCGGCTGGCATACAAGATGGGACAGGCCTCCGGCTTGTCTGTCGTCGCTAACGTTGGTAAACACCAGGCCAAGGCTGGTTTGAATTGTCAGCCCGAATACCTTAGCGTAAGCTGGTGTCTGACCACCGTGCCGACTACCTCAACCGAAATACCAATCGCCGGCATATCCGAATCCATCGCGCCGCGCCAACCGATTGGCAGGTATCGCGGCTGGGCTCCGGCGGTGTGCCTGACTCTGCTGTCGCTACTGTATGTTGTACCGACCTGCGTGCATGCAGCCCGGGAGAAGCTTTGGTTTGACGAAATCTTGACCCTCGATGCCGCCTCCTTGTTTCCATCGCTCAAGACATTCTGGGCGTTCCTGAAGCAGGTCGAAGCCAGCCCGCCGCTGGCAATTGCCGTAGCCGCCGGGTCCGAGAGCATATTCGGAAAGAATGAGTTTGGCCTGAGATTTCCATCCGTCGTCGCATTCCCGGTCATGGCGTTGTGTCTCTATCTGTTCCTCAGTCGACGGCTTCCGCGACCGTTTGCGATCGCCGCAATGCTATTGACCTTTTTGACGGCGGCGGGACGATACTCTTACGAG
The DNA here is from genome assembly GCA_049516155.1 of Bryobacteraceae bacterium. Classification (GTDB taxonomy): domain Bacteria; phylum Acidobacteriota; class Terriglobia; order Bryobacterales; family Bryobacteraceae; genus Bog-159. Next base: position 33,034 of record JBEKTJ010000044.1, on the reverse strand, counting down.
GGCCGGCCTTATGCGTTGGTGCTCGCGCTGGCGGGCATCGCGTTGGTCGCGTGGCAGGCCGCCGCCGAGGGCCGAAGAAGACGCACTGCGCTGGTCGCACTGGCGGGCGCGCTAATGGCAGCTTTGTTTTCTCACCCCATGGCCGTCACGTTGGCCATTCCGTTCGTGGCGGGGGAACTCACTCGCACCATTCAGCGCAGGCGCGTGGATTGGCCCGTGTGGTGCGCCTTCGCCGCCGCCACACCCATGCTCCTCGTCCTTTGGAGAATCAAGACCGGCGGCAACTTTTCTTCGTACCTTCGGTTCAATGGAAGTTTCACGTGGCACCTTCTCGTTACGTATATGGAGATGTTGGGACCGGCCATCGTTCCGCTAGTCCTAGCCGTTCTCTTACTGGCGTTACTCCGTACGCCGGGGACGAGCGCGGCGAAGCCCGCGCCTGGAATGCGAGGTTATGAACTAGCCGCGTTGGCGGGCTTCGCGCTGATCCCCCTAGCGGCCGTCCCACTCTCTCTCTGGGCCGGACATTACTATCTCCGCTATTCCCTAAACTGTACGATAGGCCTGGCAGGTTTGTTGGCGATCCTTTTGTCTCGAATAGGCGGAAGAAACCGGATGTCCCAAGCCGCCGTACTCCTGGTCTTCAGTGTATCCTTCGCCATCGTGCAGCTCCGTCCGGAGGAAAAACGTCCCGACTTCGGCCTGAAGGTAGTCAATTCCTCCGAAAAAATTCAACCGTTCCTGGAACGGATGCCAACCGACGCGCCGATCGCCATCTGCCCCCCCATGACCTTTCTCGAACTCGAACACTATTCCAGTCCGGGCTTGGCCGCACGGCTTTACTACCTAACGGACCCCCAAATGGCAGCCGTGATCGACGGCAACATTCTCTTTGACACCGACATCCCCCTGCTCGCTCGATTCGTCCACTTCCGCGCGCATTTCGAGGACTATCATTCCTTCATCGCGGCGCACAAGAGGTTTTACGTGGTTCAACCGGTACGTAACATTGCGCGTCAGGAGGCTTTAGGCAAACTGCGTCTGGAGCCCAGGAAAACAGCCGATCATTTTCAATATTTCGAAGCCAGCGTGCTTTGAGAGGATACCCGAATCGTTTTGCCGCTTACTGCTTCCGAATCGCCCGTTGCCGCCCCGCCCGGATTCATCCTTCCCCTGAGAGGTCTGGGCAGGTTTCGCCGCTGGGCGCCGGCACTCTGGCTGGCGCTGCTGTCAGTGGCGTATCTGATACCGACGTGCATGCGCGCCGCCCGCGAGAGGCTTTGGTTCGACGAGATCCTGACCTTCGATACGGCTTCGCTGTTGCCGTCGTTTCGCGCACTCTGGTCGTTCTTGAACCGCGGTCTGGAACTTAACCCGCCGTTGGGTTTCGTTTTGGCCGCCGGATCGGAGAGCATCTTCGGGAAGAACGAATTTGGTGTGAGATTCCCCTCCATCGCCGCCTTCTGGATCATGTCGGTCTGTTTGTACATATTCCTTCGGCGAAGGCTCCCCCTGCCATACGCGATTGTCGGTACCGTGCTGCCGGCGTTGACGGCGGCGGGCCGATACTCTTACGAGGCGCGCCCGTACGCACTGGTCCTGGCCCTCGCGAGTATTGCCCTGGTGGCATGGCAGGCGGCCGCGGAGAACCGCCGACGGCCGGTAGCGTTGGTTGCCATATCTGCCTCGCTGGCCGCGGCGTTGAGCTCTCATCCGCTGGCGGTAACGCTGGCCCTGCCGTTCGTGGCCGGCGAGGCGGCTCGCTCGGTGCAACGCAAACACCTGGATGTGCCGATTTGGTGCGCATTTGCCGCCGCTACGCCACCGCTGTGGCTGCTCTGGAAGCTCAGAGGCGCCGCCGGGGCCGCCGCCTCCGCGCAGAACGTTGCGCATCCCCTCGATACCGTGGGGCTGACCTATTTCCTGATCCTGATGCCGGCGATTATTCCCCTGGCCGCCGCGACAGTCCTGGTCCTGATGCGCCGGGTTGAGCCGGGACTGCGGACCGCCCCGGAGCGCGGCATGCCGGCGTACGAGTTGGCCGCGCTGCTTGGATTCGCCGCGATCCCGTTCGCGGCCGTTCCGATTTCCACCCTCGGGGGCCTCTATTGGCCCCGCTATTCGTTGAACGTCGTGATCGGCTTGGCGGGATGCCTGGCCGTCCTCCTTTTCCGGACGGCCGCCTCGCGTCCCATGGCCGGTACCGCCGTAGCGGTGCTGTTCACGATGTTCTTTGTGGGGCAGCAGTTCCTCCCGGAGAGCCAGCGGCTGAACGCGGGTATCGAGGGATCGCATTCCTCCGCGCTTCAGACTGTACTCGAGGGGGGTCGCGAGGACAATCTTCCTATCGCGATCGGCCGGTCGCTGACCTTTCTGGAACTGGAACACTACGCCAGCCCCGCGCTGGCTGGGCGGCTTTACTATTTGACGGATTCCAAAGCAGTGATCGGTTCCTTGGGGAACGTTCTGTTCGATGCAAAGGGCTCGGTTCTGCAGGAATTTTTTGCCTTTCGGTCGCACTTCGCGGATTATCGGTCCTTTGCCGCGCAGCACCACCGGTTTATCGCCACTGAACCTGGATGGGTGCTGGCAAGGTTGACGGCGGAGGGCGCCGCCGTGCGGCTCAGAGGGAGTGTGGATGGAACGCGGTACTACGACGTGACGCTTCGCTGAGTTTCTACCGCGCCGATATTCTTCAATTAGGGTCCCTTACAAGCCACGATAGCGGGCCACGGCCACCGTCTGCCAGCCCCACGGATGCATCAGGTTCAGATGGAACAGCGCATCGAAGGTGGCTCCTAAAGCCCGCATCAGGAGGGAAGGCTCCTGGGCGGCGTCGGAGATGAGCGCCTGTCCCCGTAACGTGATTAGCATTCGGTAGATATTGAAGAACGGAAAGCCGGATGCATACGCGCGCTCGACTGTGAAACCGGCGCTCTCGAGCAGACCGCTTAGTTGCGCCGGGGTATAATGCCGGCGATGGCCGATGTGGCGGTAAAAGGCGTTATACCAGCCGCCGGGTACCGTCACCACGAGCTTGCATCCGGGCGCCATGTATTCCGCGGCGTTGCGCAACAGCAAACGCGGGTCGTCGAGATGCTCCAGCACATCGGAGCAAAGTGCTTGGGTCGCGCGGAAATCCGTGACATCGCGCTGTGTCGCGGCCGCGAGCAGATCGCGTTGCACGAAGCGCGCGGCGGGCACGCGGCACGATGCCATGTCGACGCCACTGCGGCTCAATTCCAGACCTAGGAATTGCGCTTGCGGCGTTTGCGCGAGAAACTCCCCGGCGAACTGTCCCATGCCGCTGCCAATTTCCAGCATGCGCACGGAGGTGTCGTGCCGGTCTTTGCTAAAGAGGCGCAACGCGAGCCTTCTGCGATAGCGCGTAGCCGGCGATAGCTCCGACGCGGCGCTGAAATCCACCCAGTGGCGGTCCCAGTTGTCAGCTTGCGGAGGTAGGTCCGGGCGGACCGTGCAGTTAAGATCGTCAACGGTAATCGGGCTGCTCATGGGCTACGTCCCTCTCAAATGCCTTAGATGGCGCGCGCAGATAGTCTTCGATAGCCTGCAGGCGCTCGGGTGTTCCAATGTCGTAGAAACGTTGCGAGGTCGGAAGGGCCGCTAGTTGACGGCGGGCGATGAGACGCTGGAACACGCACTGCTCGAACGACACCGGGACAGCCGGGGGCAGAAGGTCCAGCACTTCGCGCCGGAAGCAGGAGACGCCCGCCTCCACGTATTCGAGAGCCGGGTCCGCGGCCGCCGTTTTGTCATAGCGGGTCACCAGGCCGCTGCGGTCCAAGGCCACATTCGGGCGCACGGCGGTCTCGCCGGATGGGTCGCGATAGACCACGATCACGCCCAGGGCGGCGGAGTCTTTCAATCGCCGGGCGGCCGCCGCGTATTGGATGGGCAGCAGCGAATCCCCGTACAGCAGCAGAAAGGTTTCGGCCAGGTGGCGGCGGGCGTCGCGCAATGCGCCCCCGGTGCCCTGCGGCTCCGCCTCGCGCGAATAGCGCAGACGCAAGCCCAGGCGCGCGCCGTTGCCGAAGCAGCTTTCGATCTGTTCGCCCAGGTAGCCGGTAAGCAGCAGCACGTCGCGGATGGATTGACGCGCCAGCAGCCGAAGCTGATGCTCCAGGTACGGTACGCCGGCCACCGGGACCATGGGCTTGGGAATCTTGCGGGTGAGCGAGCCGAGCCGGGTGCCCAGTCCGCCGGCCAGGATTACGGCCTGCATATTAGCTCCGGGGTATCCGCGCTGTCACGGTCGCGACTCGCTATAGCCTCCAGTGAGGCATTGATGGCCAGCGCCACGGCTTCTTCGGAGTTGTATCGCGCGTGCCAGCCCAGCCGGTTAATGGCGGTCACGTCCAGGCGGAAGCGGGGCACGTCTCCCAACCAGCCGCCCTCCCCGCCCGTGTATTCGAGCGCCACGCCGGAGAGCCCCATGGCGGCCGCGACCATTTCCGCGATGCGGGTAACGCTGAGCGAATCCGAGCAGCCCAGATTGAAAACGTTCCAACCCCGCGGCGCGCGCTCCACGGCGAAAAGCATGGCCGCCACGCACTCCTCCGCCAGCAGATACGATTTCGCCTGGCGGCCGTTGCCCAACACCCGCAAGCGTGTGGGATCGCGCTGGAGCTTGTCGATGAAATCGCCGATCACGGTGCGGCCGCGCTTGCGAACCTTGGGCCCCACCACATTGGCGAAACGGAAAATCCAGCAGTCCATGCCGAACAGATGCTGGAAGGCGCCGATCATGGCCTCGCAGCTCAGCTTGGTGGCGCCGTAAAGGGAGATGGGATGGGGGGCCTGGTCTTCCGCGATGGGTTGGCGTTCGCAGATGCCGTAAATGGCCGATGTGGAGGCAAAGGCCAGACGCCGCACGCCGTACCGGCGCATGGTTTCGAGCACTTGATAGGTGCAGAGAGTGTTCTGCCTGAGATCCTTGTCGGTAGGGTCGCCGGGGACGAACTTGACATCGGGGTTGGCCGCCAGATGGTAGACCGTTTCGATGCTGTCGCCGCCTTGAAACGCCGCGTCCAGCGCGGCGGGGTCCAGCAAGTCTCCCTCGACGAACCGGAAGCCGGGGCGACGCAGCAAACCGGCGACATGCTCCCGCTTGCCGCTGCTGAGGTTGTCGATGACGGTCACTTGGCAGCCGCGTTGCAGCAGAGCTTCGGCGAGGTCCGAGCCAATGCAGCCCGCTCCGCCGGTGATGAGAATGCGCGGGGTCACGGCGCTGTGGGACAGGCCTCCGGCCGGTCCGTTCTTGCGATCCCGCGGGCGGTATGCAGCACCAGCGTGCAACTGAAGGTGTAAAATGCGGCGATCAGGAACAACATGCCCAGCACCGCCAGATGCATTTGGGGCGTCGGGCTGGAGGGCAGTCGCAGACCTCCGCCTACGTACTCATGCACTAGCGGCGTTCCCAGCGCGCCGCCTGCCAGCGCTGCCAGGCCGCTCGCTAGCATGGCCCGGTTGTAAGCGAAAAGACGCAGCCAGCGGTCCGCCCGGGCCGGGGCGTAGCGGTACATCACTTGCACGATGCAGCCCAGGTAGAAGCATTGCAAGCCCACCACCGAAAGCGTGAGGCCTAGCATCATCCAGTTCAGCGATAGGGTGATGGCGCCCAGCCGCACAGGTCCCAGGCTCACGGGCACGGTCAGCAGCAGACCCAGCGCGAGCAAGGCCAGGCCGGGACGCAGCAGAAAGAAATCCGCGCCGTACAGCAGCATGGCGCGCAGATTGATCCAGCCGGCGCGCCACGGCTCCAGCCATCCGTTGCGTTTCATGTGGCTCAACCGGCCCGCGGGGTCCTTCAGGAAATGCACGGGCACTTCGGCGGTTTTCAGCTTCAGGCACACGGCCTTCAGCACCATTTCCGAGGCGTACTCCCAGGATTGCGATTGGAGTTGCAAGCGCACCAGGGCGTCGCGCGCGATCCCGCGCATGCCGCAATGGATGTCGGAGAAGTGCGTCGCGTAGAGCGTATTCAGAATCGCGGTGGTAACCGGTGTGCCGAAATAACGATGCAGCGCGGGCATCGCATGGGGCTCGATGGCGCCGCGGAAACGCGATCCCATGATGAACTCGTTGCCCGCGCGGAATTGTTCGACGAAACCCGATAACTCACGGAAGTCGTAAGTACAATCGGCGTCTCCCATCAGCACATACTTACCGCGTATATAGGGGATGGCATCGATATAGGCGCGGCCGAGCCCGCGCTGCGGAGTGCGCAAGACGCGCGCGCCGTGCGCTAGAGCTATCGCCGGCGTCTCGTCGGTCGAGCTATCCACAATCAGGATTTCGCCGCGGATGCCGGAGGCGGCCAGGCCCGCTTTGCACCATTCTACAAACTCGGCTATAGTGATGCGCTCATTCAGCGCCGGCACCACGATCGAAAGCAGCGGGTCGGCTACGTCGCCGCTCGGGAGTAGAAGCTCGATCTCATTTTCGACAGGGTGCAGACCCTCAGCCGGATAAGCTGCGGCGGCCATCGCAGAGTAGGATAACATGTGCCCTCTGTTCTTATCGGCAATTTAGGACGCTGTCTTTAGTTAGTACTTAGTAGGTTACTTTCAGCCCTCCTACTTTTTCAGCGCGAAAAAGACCAGCGCCACAATCAGCACGGTGAAGAACAGGCCGATGCCGACCATCGAAAGGAGTTCGCGGGGGAGCGACCCGCCGGCGTTGGGGTCGGGTAGGTGCATTTTGGCCAGCTTGGCCAGGTCGGCCACGGGCAAGTCAGCCTCATCGCCAGTACGTTCGGGACTCTTCGCGAAGTCCTCCGGAGTCCAGCCGTCGGGGTCCTGGTAACAACGGATGCGGCGCTCCACGATCTCCCGCCACCGTTCCGCGTCGATCCGGATGCGCCCCGCAAGCGCGGGCGGAAGGGATGCCTGGATCTCCTCGGGGGAGCAGTACCGCGGCGGCTCCGCCACCCAGAAGCCCAGGCTATCGGCAATCTTGCAACCTAATTGAACCAACGTGAGCAGGTCCGCTGGCCCGTCGCCCAGAGGCTCATGATGGCGGGCCGCGATCACCTGGAAATCCGCAGGCAGGTTCCAGTACTCGGCCAATGCGCGGCCGGCTTCGCAATGATCCATGCCCAGTTCCCGGCGCTCGAGGTCCAGCAGCTCCAGCGGATTCCGATCGGCCAGGCGGAGCAGCGCGGCGTATTCCTCCGGATAGGCCAGCAGCAAGCCCAGGCGGCCCACATCGTGCAACAAGCCGGCGGTGTAGGCGCGATCCTCGAATGCGGAGCAGGCGCGCGCGAGTTGCTCGGTCAGCAGGGCGCAGGCCAGCATGTGCCGCCAACAGTGCGCCAGTTCCTGGATATGCAGCACCCTCTTCATATGGTCGGCCGTGGCGACGGTCATGCACAGGGAACGGACGCGCCGCAATCCCAGCACGATCAGCGCCGACTGGATACTGTCGATTTGCGAGCGGAAACCGAATAACGGCGAGTTGGCTACGCGCAGGATCTGGGCGGAGAAGGCCGGATCGCTGGAGATGAGCGCGACCAGCTCCCGGATCTGGACATTGTCGCGCGCAAGCAGATCGAGCAACCGCAACACGATTGGCGGAAAGGCGGGAATTCTGGCCAGCAGGGCTTTCCGGTCTGCGTTTTGGCCCACAAGTCAATCATCGGCAGAAAACATACAGAAGTGTTGGAGGGCGCGCAATCCTGCGATAATTGGGATTGGATCGATGATTTATCTGGATCACCACGCCACCACTCCCCTGGATCCGCGCGTGCTGGCGGCGATGATGCCCTATTTCACAGGCAAGTTCGGCAATGCAGCTAGCCGCAGCCACTCGTTTGGGTGGGAGGCGGAGCAGGCGGTGGAAGAGGCCCGCAAGCAGGTAGCGCGGCTGATCGGCGCGTCGCCGCGAGAGATTATCTTCACCAGCGGCGCCACCGAATCGAACAATCTGGCGATCAAGGGCGTAGCGGAGGCATCCGCGGCGGAAGGCGTCCATATCGTCACTTGCGGCATCGAACATAAAGCGGTGCTGGACGTTTGCGCGCGGCTGGAGCGATGCGGCGTGCGCGTGACGCGGCTCCCCCCGGGGCGGGACGGGCTGGTGGATCCGGAGGCGGTGGAGGCGGTCATCGGCGAGCGTACGGTGCTGGTTTCGATCATGTACGCGAACAACGAAGTGGGCGCCATCCAGCCCACGGCGGAGATCGGGCGGATCTGCCGGCAGCGCGGCGTGCCGTTCCATTCCGATGCGGCGCAGGCGGTGGGCAAAGTGCCGGTGAATGTGGACGCACAGCGCCTCGATCTGCTCTCCATCTCGGCGCACAAGATGTACGGTCCCAAGGGGGTCGGTGCGCTCTACGTGCGCGGACGCGATCCGCAAGTGCGGTTGATGGCGCAGATGGATGGCGGCGGCCATGAGCGCGGGTTGCGATCCGGTACTCTGAACGTGCCGGGCATCGTGGGCCTGGGCGAGGCATGTGCGATTTGCGCGCGCGAAATGGACCAGGAAGGCGCCCGCCTGGCGCGGCTGCGCGACCGCTTGCGCGCACGGCTGGAGGCGGAACTGGAACGCGTCGCGGTCAACGGCAGCATGGCGCATCGCCTGCCGGGGAACCTGAACATGAGCTTCGCCGATGTGGAGGCCGAATCGCTGATGATGGGAATGCCCGGCGTAGCGGTATCCAGCGGATCGGCCTGCACGTCGGCGGTATCGTCCAGAATGGAGCCGAGCTACGTGCTGAGGGCGATGGGAGTGCCGGACGAAGCGGCGCGCACCGCCATCCGGTTCGGCCTCGGACGGTTCAATACTGAAGAAGAAGTAGACTCCGCGGCGGCGTGCGCCATAGAAGCGGTGCGCAAGCTGCGCGAGCTAAGGGGGCAATATGATTCAAGTAACTGAGAAAGCTGCGGATCGGATACGGCATATACTGGCCAAAGAAGGCCTGCAGGAGGGCGCGGGCGGGCTGCGGCTGGCGGTGCAGGGGGGCGGCTGTTCGGGGTTCTCGTATTTGTTCAAGCTGGAAACGAAAGAGCGTGCCGGCGACCGTGTGTTCGATTCGGGCGGCGCGAAAGTGCTGATCGATCCCAAGAGCCTCGTCTACCTGGACGGGCTGACGCTGGATTATAAGGAGTCGCTGATTCAGTCCGGATTTACCATCGATAATCCCAATGCGGCGAAGACCTGCAGTTGCGGGACGTCGTTTTCCACGTAGTAATCCTTGCGCGAGCGGCCAATGAATCGTCTGTCCCGAGTCTTCGTGCCGGTTGGCGGGTTGGCCCTCCTGTTCTCCGAAATTCTGTTGATCGCGGCCTGCTTCCTGGTGGTCGCATTCCTGATTTTGCCGGTCGATCCTACGGTCTTTCTGCTCGCCGATAATGGCTTGGTGCGGATCGCCTTGGCGGGCGCCAGCATCCTGTTTGGTTTGTACTTCGAGGATCTGTACGGCAATTTGCATGTGAAATCGCGCGTTCTGCTGATCCAACAGCTTTCGCTGGTCATGGGCATCGCGCTGGTGGCGCAAGGCCTGCTGGGTTACGTCAACGACGGTTTCCGGTTGCCGCTGCGCCTGATGGTGCCCGCGTGCGCCGTGCTGGTGGCCGCGCTATTCGCCTGGCGCTGGACCTACAGCGTTTTCGTGCTGCGCGTGGTGGGAGCGCAACGCATTCTGCTGGTGGGCCTCTGCCCTGTGCTTGTCGAGATGGCAGAATATATCGGTGCGCATCCGGAACTCGGCCTGCAGGTGATCGGCTATGTGGAAGAAGTCGAGCCGCCCGAGGCGCCGCCGGAAGCCGGCAAGTTCCTGGGACCCATGCAAGGCTTGCAGCGGATCGCTGCCGAGGCCGTGCCCGACCGCATCGTGGTGGGCTTGGCCGAACGCCGGGGCCAAATGCCGATCGCGGATCTGCTGCAATTGCGCTACAGCGGCTTAGCCATCGACGAGGCTTCCACCGCTTACGAACGGTTGTGCGGGCGCGTGCTACTGGAGGAACTGCGTCCCTCGGATATGCTGCTTTCCGGGGCTTTCCGCCCACGTACGCAATGGCTGGTCTACCAGACCGTGGGCCACTGGCTGCTGGCGTTGATCTTGACCATTCTCACGGCGCCGCTGTTGTTGCTGGCTGTGTTGCTGCTAAGACTCTCGTCGCACGGTCCGCTGCTGAGCCGGCAGATATGCGCCGGCCTAGGGGGGCGGCCATTCAACCTTTATAGCCTGCGCTTGGCGGGCCCCGACGATGCCGGCTGGAACGGCGCGTTGCGGTTCGTAGCGCGTTGGCGGCTGGATGCGCTGCCGCACCTTTGGAACATACTGCGCGGGGACATCTGTTTCGTGGGACCGCGCGCGGAGCGGACCGAATTCGCGCAGGCGCTGAGCGAACGGATTCCGTTTTACCGACAACGGTACGGGGTGAAGCCGGGGATCACGGGTTGGGCGCAAATCAATAGGCCGGCGGACCAGCCCGAAGATACGTTGCGCCGCCTGGAATACGATTTCTATTACTTGAAGTATTTCTCAGGGGGGCTGGACACCTACATCCTGGTGCACAGCGTGCGCGATCTGCTGTTCGCAGCCGCCTGAGCGTGTTAAATCCGCCGCCCGCTTCTGCCTGGTTACTCAGCCGTAACTATCGCATCCTCAGGATACGCGTGCATGCCGAATTCCGGCACGTCGAGTCCCTCAAGCTCCGCTTCGGGAGTTACCCGTATCGACTTTATCTTGTTCACCGCGCAGAAGACTGCATAAGTCGCGCCGAAGGCCCACACCGCCATAAGCGTAGCGCCGCCGAGCTGCGTGAAGAACTGGCGCGTGTCTCCGTGGAGCAAGCCCGTAACCCCCTGGCCGGCATGGCCCAGGTAAGTGGTAGCGCCCACGCCGTTCCATCCCGAACCGTACGTCCCGTCGGCGAAAATTCCCACGCACACAGCCCCCAGCCAGCCGCAGAATCCATGCACCGAAATAGCGCCGCAGGGATCGTCGATCTTAGCCACGCGTTCGTTGAACAATACGCCCATGCACACCACGATGCCAGCCAACACGCCGATCACCACCGCTGAATTGGGAGACACAAAGGCGCATGGAGCGGTGATCGCCACCAGACCGGCCAGCATCCCGTTGCATGCCATGGTGACATCCGGCTTGCCGAACATGAAGTACCAAAGGAGCAGCGCGGTCGCCGAGCCGGCCACGGCGGCCAGGTTCGTATTGATGGCGATCACGGAGATGCGCAGGTCGGTGGCGCCCAGGGTCGAGCCGGGATTGAAGCCCATCCACCCGAACAGCAAAATGAATGTGCCGGTGACCACGTAGACCAGGTTATGGGCGGGGAAGGCGCGCGGCTTTCCGTCTTTCCCATACTTGCCCAGGCGCGGTCCCAGTATGATGGCCAGCGCCATGGCGCAGAATCCTCCGACTCCGTGCACCACGGTGGACCCCGCGAAATCCACATAGCCGTGACCGAGGTTAAGCGTCGTGCCCACTTGCGACAGCCATCCGCCGCCCCACACCCAGCAGCCGAACACGGGATAGAGAATAGCCCCGATGAACAGTTCGCAGAGAAGAAACGCCCAAAAGGTAATGCGCTCGCAGATGGCGCCGACGATGATATAGCCGGCAGTCTCCATGAAGACCACTTCAAACAGCGCCAGACAGTTGCTGCCCGCATCGTAGGCCGGGCCGGACATGAAGAACCCGTTGCCGCCCAGGAATCCCCACAAACCGTTGCCGATCAGATAGTGGTTCAGAGTCGGCGTGCCGCCCAGGTTGGCGGGCGCGGCGTTTATGGCTACGCCGCCGAATTGAAAGGCATAACCCACGGCATAGTAGGCCAGGAAGGCGAAGACGTAAGCCGCGAAGTTGAGCATCATCAGATGCCCGGCATTTTTCTTGCGCACCAGCCCACACGTCAGCAGCGCGAATCCGGCTTGCATGAACAGCACCAGGTAGCCGGTGTTCAGCGTCCATGCAAAATTAGTCGCCACGCGGATGTGCCCCACCGAATCGGCCAGTTTCACCGCCAGCGGTTCCTTGGCCGCCTGGGACTGGTAGTCGTCGAAATCTTTCCTGTTCTTGGGATAGTCCGGCGAATTCTTGTCGGTCGGGGCGGGCACTGCAAATGTGTTGCCCCCCGCATCCACCGCGGTGGACTTGTCGCCCGTGACGATGCCGGCGGGGTCGGGCTTCGGCCCCTCGTTGGCGCGGGCCGCCTGGGGCAGAAGGCCCAACATTCCGGCAGTCGACAGCAAGGCCGTCAAGGCAGAGAATCGGCAAAAAGACAAGGCATTAGCCATTTAAGTAGGGTGAACCAAACGCGCGTATGGGGTCAAGACGAAATTTCTTCTATGCCCTATAAGGTTTTTTGTTGTTTGGGGCCCGCTTGCGCGGGAATTCCCAATACGGGCAGAATGGATGACGAGAGGAGAATTTCGTACCTTGCCGGCCAGCATCGACAGACGCCCCAGCCCGGAAGAGTTATTGAGCCGCGTGCAGGCGGAAGAGCGCCGTGCCAGACGCGGCCGGCTCAAAGTCTTCCTGGGTTACGCTTCGCGCGTAGGCAAGTCGTTTCGCATGCTGGACGAGGGGCGTCGGCGCAAAGAACGCGGCGAAGATGTAGTGGTGGCCTCCATTCAGTTTCCCCTGACGCCCGACCTGGAAGGGTTGATGGCCACTCTGGAATACATCCCGGTGCTCAAGGAGACATACGCCGGAAATGAGTATGAAGTGCTGGACGTGGCGGCTATTTTCCGCCGCCATCCGCGCGTCTGCCTGGTGGACGAATTGGCTTACGATAATCCTCCGGGCACGCGCAATCCAAAACGCTGGCAGGATGTGGACAATATCCTGGATCAGGGTATCTCGGTCATTACCGCCGTCAACTTGCAGCATATTGAGGAGCATCAGGATGCCGTGGAGCGCATCACCGGCAAGCGCGCGCGGCAGACCGTGCCCGAGCGATTCCTGCGCTCCGCGGATGAGTTGGTGCTGGTGGATGCGGCGGTCGACGATATGATCAAGCGCGCCTCCAGCCTCGAACCAGCGGATCTGCGCCGCAAGCTCTCGGAATTGCGGGAACTTGCGCTGCTGCTGGCGGCCGATGTCATTGACGGGCAACTGGAGGGCTATCTGCGGGCGCACGGCGTAGAGTTGCGCTGGGGATCGCAAGAGCGCATTTTAGTGTGCGTCACGCCGCGCAGCGATGCGTGCGCCATGCTGCGCAGCGGGCGGCGGAATGCGGATCGGTTTCACGGCAATCTGTTGGTCTGCTACGTCCGGCAAAGCGGGTTGGGCGCCAAGGACCAAGCGACTATGGATGCGAACCTGGCGCTGGCCCGCGAACTGGAAGCCGATGTCCACGTGTTGGACTGCTCGGACCCGATTGCGGCCATTATCCGGTTTGCGCGCGAGCAGCGCGTGACGCAGATTTTCGTGGGTCACAGCGCGCCCGGCCGATGGAAGGAGATGTGGTTGGGCAGCCCCGTGGACCGTTTGATCCGAGCGGCTACGGATATCGATGTGCGCATTTTTCCGCATCCGCAAACGTTATGAGCGGCCCGGTCGAAGCTTTGCAATCCGATGGCGTGCCCAGGCCGCCCAAAGGCCGGCTCAAGGTGTTTCTGGGTTATGCGGCGGGCGTGGGCAAGACCTATCAGATGCTCGATGAGGCGCAGGAGCTGCGGCGCAAGGGAGTGGATGTGGTGGTCGGATATTTCGAACCGCACGGCCGCCAGGACACCATCGCCAAGACCGCGGATTTGGAATTCATTCCGCGCCAGAAGGTGGAATACCGCGGCTCGGTATTCGAGGAAATGGATGTGGATTCCATCCTGCGGCGCAAGCCGGCAGTCTGCCTGGTGGACGAATTCGCGCACACCAACGTGCCCGGATCGCCGCGGCTGAAGCGCTGGGAGGATGTGCAGGTGATCCTGCAAGGCGGCATCGACGTCTTCACCACGCTGAACGTGCAGCACCTGGAAAGCCTTAACGACGAGGTATGGCACATTACAGGCGTGCGCGTGCGCGAAACCGTGCCGGATTGGGTGGTGGACGCGGCGGACGAGGTCGTGCTGATCGATTTGACCGCGGAGGCCTTGCAGAATCGCTTGCACCGCGGCGTTGTCTATTCGGCCGATAAAGCCAAGAAGGCTATGGAGAATTTCTTCACTGAAGCCAATCTGACGGCCTTGCGGGAGATGGCCTTGCGTCACACCGCGCACGAAGTCGAAGGGCGGCTTTCGGATTTGGACTGTCCTGCGCCCGGTCGCACGCAGACGGCGCGCCCCGAGACCGAAGCTCCGGCGCGGCACGAACGTATTCTGATTTGCCTGACGGAGCGGCCGTCCACGGCCGTGCTGATCCGGCGCGGAAAGCGGGTTGCGGATTATCTGCACGCGGACTGTCTGGCGGTGCACGTGGAGCGCAACCCCGGGCGCCGTGGGCCGGAAGCCCGCAGCGGCGCGCTCGAAAAGCACCTGAGCTTCGCGCGGAATCTGCATATCGAAACGCACGTTTTGAAAGGCAAGGACGTGGCGCGCACCATTGTCGATTTTGCGCGGGAACAGAATGTCACGCAGATTTACCTGGGGCGGGCGGGTGCGCACACGCCTTGGGGCGGAGTATGGAGCACGGTTCACAAAGTGGTGCGGCAGGCGCGAGACCGCGAAATCACGGTGGTCGCGGAGCGCTTGCGATAGTTGCGAACCGTGAGCTTTGTGGGGCAGGATTGCCCGCCTTCCACGTACGTTATTGGTTGTCGAACAGCCGCTGTTTCAGCTTCGCAATATCCAGATTACAGAAGGTAGGCCGGCCACCTTGCCGGGGTTGCGCCCGCCCATCGTTGCCGAACTCCATATACCGGTCGGAAGTAACGGTGAATGGGCGCCACGGCGGAAGGCCGGGACCATTCGGGTCGCCGGTTTTGGCAAAGTTGGTCCAGTAGCTTTGGATGACGGCGGCGAGGGCTTCATCCAGCTTCGCGAATGTCAGCCAACTCCACGACGGATGGTGCAGGGCGCCGAATACGTAGGGCAGTTCCAGGCTGTGAAAAGAACCCAGTTCGTTTTCTCCCTTGCCGGGAATTGACCGCAGGAACCGATACACAAACGACGCATGCCCGGCGGCGGCATTGAGGCTGGCCATGGCAGCGGAAGGACACGCCATCAGCGCGTCGTTGAGCCATTCGTCGGCGGCGGCAGCCCGCCCCAGGTGCGTATCGACGACGTACACAGCCATGGCAACGGGCGCCAGGTGTCCGTAGCTGATCCGCAGCGTCTTCAGGGGACCTTGATCCGCAGGTAAGGAAGCTCCGGACGCGCCGTGAAAGACGCTGGCTTCCCGCCCATTGTTGCCGATGATCAGCCCGGCAGGCTGCTGCGCGCCGGCCGCGAATACCGCTTGCGGAGTGCGCGCCAGGACCCAGCCATCCAGAACGAACTCGGGATTCGGACCCTGTTTGGCGGCGGAGGCCGCGGCGGCCAGGATGGCTTGCGCGGGAAGCGCACGCAGACTCCGGATGGATGCAGCGCCAGCCATTGTGGCCACGCGCTGGCCGAACTGCTCCGCTTGCAGCAGACGGTGCGCATAGGCGATGCCCAGCGCCGGGCCGCTCTCCATGATGACGCGCGAGAATAACCCACGGGTCAACGAAGAACACATCAGCATGCCTGCATCGATGGCGCCCGCGGACTCGCCGAAGACCGTCACCCGCGCGGGATCGCCGCCAAACGTTGCGATGTTGTCATGCACCCAGCGCAGCGCGGCGATCTGATCGAGCAATCCGTAGTTGCCGGAGGACCGGTGTGGTGATTCGCGGGTCAGCTCGGGATGGGCAAAGAAACCCAGCGCACCGAGGCGGTAATTAATGGTCACCACCAAGACGCCATGCTTGGCGAGTTCGGCGCCATCGTAGCCCGGCTCGTTGCCGCTGCCGATGCGATTGGAACCGCCGTGCATCCAGAACATTACGGCGTGCGGCGGTTCCTTCACCGGCCATTCGGGCGTCCAGATGTTGAGGTACAGGCAGTCTTCGGAAATATTCCACTTGGGCGTGGGGAAGTTGACGCCATAGCGGCGTGCCAGGGGTGCGAGGAAGGCGCCTGTGCCAATGGGATTCTGGACGCAGGCCGCCGAATATTGCGTCGCATCGCGGACACCGCGCCAGGGTGGGACGGGCTGCGGCTCGCGCCATCGCAGGTCGCCCACGGGTGGTGCAGCGAAGGGGATGGCTTTGAATACCGCTCCGGAGGGGGACAAGTAGCCCTGCACGGCGCCGCCGGTTACGTTTGCTGTGGGTGGGGGCGCTGCCGAGAGGAGACTGGTCATCAGAAGCGCACGCAGAAGCGCGTGCGCCACGTTAGCGCTCGACATGGCCGCCAAACTGGTAGCGCATCGCGGAGAGCAGCTTATCGGCGAAGTCCTCCTCACCGCGCGAGCTGAAGCGCTGATAAAGCGCGGCGCTCAAGACCGGCGCGGGCACCGACTCTTCGATGGCGGCGATCGCGGTCCAGCGTCCTTCGCCGGAATCGGAAACGTGGCCGGAGAAGCCGGAGAGATCGGACTGCTCGAACAATGCAATGGCCGTCAGGTCGAGCAGCCAGGATGCTATTACGCTGCCGCGCCGCCATACTTCGGCGATATCCGCCAGGTTCAGGTCGAATTGATAATCTTCGGGATTGCGCATGGGGGCGGTTTCGGCGTCGGCGTCGCGTTTGCGCTTCCCGGCATCGGCGTGCTTCAGAATGTTCAGCCCTTCGGCGTAAGCCGCCATCAGGCCGTATTCGATTCCGTTGTGCACCATTTTGACGAAGTGACCCGCGCCGGAGGGACCGCAATATAGATAGCCCTCTTCGGAAGTGCCGCCGGACTTCTCGCGGCCCGGCGTGCGATCGGCGGTGCCGCGGCCGGGCGCCAGCGTCTTGAAGATGGGATCGAGGTGCTGCACGATCTCAGGCTCGCCGCCGATCATCTGGCAGAAGCCGCGCTCCAGCCCCCAGACGCCGCCGCTGGTGCCCACATCCACATGGTGCAGGCCCTTGGCGGCCAGTTCTTGGGCGCGGCGAATATCGTCGATGTAGTAGGAATTGCCGCCATCGATCGCGATGTCGCCGGTTTGCATGCGGGAGGAAAGCTCCGCGAGCGAGGCATCTACGGCGGCGGCGGGAACCATCAACCAGACCGGGCGAGGCGGCTGCAGCGCCTTCAGGAACTCATCGAGCGTTGCGGCGCCGGTTGCGCCTTCGCCCGCCAGTTTCTCGACATTGGCGTGATTCTGATCCCAAACCACGCATTGGTGGCCGCCGCGCATCAGACGGCGCACCATGTTGGCGCCCATACGTCCCAGACCGATCATCCCAAGCTGCATTCGCGCTTCTCCTTCTGTTTAGCGTAGCCTATGCCGAGGGTGGATTGTGCTTCGGATCCGGTCGGGAAGAGCCCTCAAAGACAGGCATGCCGGGTCGAGCAAGCCAATAGCAAAAGGAACATCAGGCCAGGACAGCAGAGGGCAAACGGTAAACCCAGCAACACCCATAAACCACGTTTGCCGTGGCGGCGCAGTGTAACCACGGCGGAAACAACCCACAACGGACCGACGACGGAGCAGCCGAAGAGGAACATATCGATGATCAACGTATCGTTGTGCGTAACCGGGTAGAGAATTGGCGGGGCTAACAGCGTACCAGTAGCGGCCAAAACGAAGCAAGCCGACAACATTCCGGACCGAGATGCCATCAGACTGGACATTCTCACGCCAAGCTTGAGCGAAACAGCGCGCGGAAGCCTTCTTGCTCGAAGTGCCGATCGTTGGTGAGCGCCTCGGTCAGGCCTTCCCTGCGCATCGTCTGCATCGAAATGCAATCGACCAGGCTGTAACGCTTATCGGGCCTCTGGCTGTAAAGATCGAGGCCGGCCAGAAAAGAAGAGCGGCTTTGCGGGACTTCCCGGATAACGGGTTTGGCAAGGATGCGCTGTACGCTGGTGGCGGCCTGACGGCGTAGCGCCTCCGACGCGGAAGCGAAAAACGTGAGGTACTCGCCCAAAACTTCATCGGTGGTGACGATCGCCGAGGCAGCCCGCTCGGCTGTAATGGTCAAAGCCCGCTGGTGCGCACTATCGGAAACGTCTGCCAGAGCAACCCAATAGAACGTGTCGGCGAAAACAGCGGTCATACCTCTCGCTTGGGCCAGCCGTAAATGTAGTGGTCGTGCTGGCTGGCGCCGTCTTTGGGCTGGGCGGCCATGGCCTCGGCCGGGAGATCGCGCATGCAGTCGAGAATGATATCGGCAGCCGTCTGAAGGGGGTGCTCGGCGGGGGGCGGTTCGCGTTCAGCGTCCGCCAATTGCTTGAGCCATGCATCCAGGGTAAGGCCGGCCGCTTTCGCCTTCGCTTTCAGCGCCGCCGCCTGCTCGTCGGGAATCTCGATTACCGTCATAAGAAATGCCCCGGTGCCTTCATGGTATCAAGGGCGACGTTACACCGGTTGAAAGGGTTTTGTCACGCGGCCAGGAGCGGCGCACCCGGACAAGGACTGGGTGGCACAACGGTCTGGCTCTAGTTTCCGGCGGCCTCGACGGCGAAATCCCACACCTGCATATTCGTTTTGCTCGGCGTATACTGGACCACGGCGTACTCGCCAGGGGCCATGGGCTTCATCGGCCAGAGCTTATACAGGCCGTCCTGCGTCATCTGTTTGCGGAAGACCTGCACCTCGATAGGCTCCTCAATTATTTCTTTGGAAACCGGCACCACGGTGATTTTCTCGACGATGCGGATGCCGTGTTCCGGGGTGAGCTTCACGATCCCGAAGCGTTCCTCGGCCGAGAGTTGGATATAGAATTCCTGCTCGGGATTATGGAAGATATTCTGTGAGTGCAAGCCGTCCAGCTCGAGTGTGGCTTTGCCGCTGACCGCCGCCGGCACCGGCGACAGGACCTGCAGAACGGTGCGGCCCTTATGCGTGTGCATCTTGGATTCCGCGACTTTGACGGGCTTGACGGCATTGTCCTCGATATAATACACGCCAGGGTCCTGCGGGATTTTGGCCACTTCGGCCTTGGCCTCGCGCACGGCGGTCTCCTCCTCGACAACCACCTTGGTTTCCGCGGCGAGTTGCGCCTGGCGATCGGCCATTTCGGACTCGGTGCGTTTCAGGTCCACCAAGTCGAGCGGCATCTCCTCCCACTGGCTGCGCTCCACGCTGTAGTAGCGCACGCGGTCGGCCTGCACCTGGTATTCGCGCACCAAGTGGAAGCCGCCATCCTTGAGGTAGAGCTTGATGTTGGCGGCGAAGGCCGCGAGGGTCAGCACAAACAGCGCGATGAGGGCCCGCCGCATATCCTCTACGGACCAGTTTAGCGCAGGTTGGGAGACTATCCGGCGGCCCGATCACGCGGCGCCGAGGAGCGCGTGCGCCACTTACTTATAATGGGGTCTTATGAAATATCGCAAACTGGGCAGGACCAATTTTGAGATCAGCGAGGTGGGCTACGGCGCGTGGGGCATCGGCGGAGCCCAATGGCTGGGCGGGACCGACGACGAATCGCTGGCGGCGTTGCGCCGCGCCATCGAATTGGGTTTGAACTTCATCGATACGGCGCTCGCATACGGCGGCGGGCATAGCGAAGAACTGGTGGGGCAAGTGGTGCGCGATGCGGGCCGACGCATCTACGTGGCCAGCAAGGTTCCGCCCAAGAACCTATTGTGGCCGGCGCGGCCGGGAATCGGCATCGACGAAGTATTTCCGTACGATTACATCCTGCGCTCGACCGAACGCAGCCTTAAGAATCTGGGCTTGGAAACCATCGATCTGCAACAACTGCACGTATGGAATCCGGAGTGGATCGCGCGCGAGGAATGGCGGCGCGCGCTCGAAGAGTTGAAGCTCTCGGGGAAGGCGCGGGCGGTAGGAATTTCGATCAACGATCATCAGCCGGATACGGCGCTCGAAATCATCGAGACGGGTTTGATCGACACAGTGCAGGTGATCTACAACATTTTCGATCAAAGCCCGGAGCGGAATTTATTTCCGCTGGCGATGGCGCGCAATATCGGGGTGCTGGCGCGGGTGCCGCTGGATGAAGGCAGCCTGACCGGCAAGATCGACGAGCATACGAGCTTCCCGACGGGCGACTTTCGGGAAGGCTACTTCAAGGGCGACCGGAAGAAACAAGTGCGGGAGCACGTGGAGAGCCTGCTGCGGGATCTGGGAGTGGACGCGGCGAGCCTGCCCGAGATCGCTCTGCGCTTCTGCCTGTCGCATCCGGCGGTATCCACGGTAATTCCGGGAATGCGCAGCCTGCGGAACGCGGAAGCCAATTGCGCGGCGCCGGATAAGGGTGCGCTGCCGAAGGAGACTTTGGCGGTGCTGCGGGGGCACGCCTGGGAGCGTAATTTCTACGCTTGATGGCCTGCGCCGCACATTACAATAAAAGCTGCATGCCGCACCACCTTCGCCACGCTATTTGTAACGAAGTCTTCGAGAATTGGACCTTCGCGGACGCGTGCCGTGCCATCCGGAAGGCCGGGTATACAGGCATCGAAATCGCTCCGTTCACCCTGACGG
Organism: Bryobacteraceae bacterium; assembly: GCA_049516155.1. Lineage (GTDB taxonomy): Bacteria > Acidobacteriota > Terriglobia > Bryobacterales > Bryobacteraceae > Bog-159. The sequence continues at coordinate 12,488 of JBEKTJ010000044.1, read as the reverse complement.
AAGACCCCTCCACGTTTCCGCCCACGCGGCGGCGCGAATGCCGCGATATCATCGCCTCAGAGGGCTTGCAGTTCGTCGGCCTGCACTGGCTTATGGTCAGCCCCAAGGGATTGCATGTTACTACGCCAGATATCGACCTTCGCTGCCGAAGCTGGCAGCATATCCGCCATCTGATCGATCTCTGTGCCGATCTTGGCCCCGGCGGTATCTTGGTCTTCGGCTCCCCCAAGCAGCGCGGTACTACCGGCGGACTCAGCCGTGCTGAGGCCACCAAGCATTTCGTCGAAGGCTTGTCTTCCGTGGCCCCGCATGCGGGCCAGCGCGGCGTCACGATTCTTATGGAAGCTCTGCCGCTGGGCCAGTGCGATGTAGTCACATCGCTAGACGAAGCCGCGGCACTGGTGCTCCGGATCGATCACCCTGCGATCCGAACCATGTTCGATTGTCATAATGCCATCGACGAAACCGAACCGCATGCCGCGCTGGTCGAGCGGCATTACGATCTGATCCGCCACATACACGTGAACGAGTTGGATGGCCGGTATCCCGGAACCGGCTCTTACAACTTCAGGCCCGTTTTCGATGTGTTGCGCCGCCACGAATACGGCGGATGGGTCTCACTCGAAACTTTCGACTTCACGGCTGGCGCCGAAACCATCGCCCGCGAGTCACTACGCTATTTGGAAACCCAATGAGCAAATACGTTGTTACCGGAGGCGCGGGCTTCATCGGCTCCGCTATTGTGCGCGGTCTGCTGCGGGAAGGCGCGCGCCAGGTCGTGGTGCTCGATAACTTACTCACCGGCCACGAAGAGAACCTCGACGAAGTACGTTCCAGCATCGACCTGCAACGCGCCGACATACGCAACTACGCAGAGATCGCCCCCGTTCTAGGCGGGGCCGATATGGTCTTTCACGAAGCGGCCATCCCCTCGGTGCCTCGCTCCATCAACGATCCCGTCCCCTCGCACGAAATCAATATAGACGGCACGTTCAACGTGCTGCGCGCGGCGGCGGCGGGCGGCGTCCGGCGGGTAGTCTACGCCGCGTCTTCATCGGCTTATGGCGACACGGAAGTGCTGCCAAAGGTGGAAAGCATGACGCCGCGGCCAAAATCGCCTTACGCGCTGCAGAAGCTGGTTGGCGAATACTATGCCCAGATCTTCGCATCCACTTTCGGGCTCGAGACGGTATCGCTCCGCTACTTCAACGTGTTCGGCCCGCGCCAGGATCCCTCCAGCCAGTATTCCGGCGTGTTGTCGCTGTTCATCAAGGCAGTAGTGGAGCGGCGCTCCCCGACTATATTTGGCGACGGCGAGCAATCCCGCGACTTCACTTATGTTGATGACGTGGTGGAACTGAATCTGAAAGCGGCGCGCGCGCCCGGTGTTTCGGGCAAGCTATATAACGGCGGCAATGGCGGGCGCATCACACTGAATGCGGCGTGGCGCCTGGTGCAGCAGATCGAGGGGGTGACAATTCCCGCGAAATACGGTCCACCGCGTCCCGGCGATGTGCACGATTCGCAGGCCGATACCACCTCCGCCGTCGCGGACTTGGGTCACGCGCCGCGCTTCTCTTTCGAAGAAGGCTTGCGGCTGACACTGGCATGGTACAAAGCGCAACAGACCCGGTAACTCTGACGCGTGAGCCGCTTTACCTGCGCGGCATCGCGCTATACCATGCCGGCGAGTTCTTCCAGTGTCACGAGGTCTTGGAAGAACTGTGGACGCCCATGCGCGGCCCGCACAGGCTGTTTCTGCAGGCGCTGATTCACTTCGCGGTGGCGTTCTATCATCAGCAGCGCCGTAACCCATTGGGCGCGGAGCGGCAGTTGCGTAAAGCTCTGCGCAAGCTCGAACGCTACCTGCCGATATACGAAGGCGTGGATACGTCTACGCTTCACCGGGAAGGCGAGGCGTGCTTGCGGCGCATCCTGAAGGGCGAAACACCGGACCCGCCGCGCATGCTACTGCAAGGCTTTCCGGATGGCTGACTCGGCCACCGGAGCCATTAGCTCATAGCCTTTCAAATTAGGATGCAGCCCGTCGTCCGAGTAACCCTCGCGTAACATGCCCTTGTCATCGACAGTCGCAGTGTAGTAATCAGCGAACGTGGCATGCACCTTGGCCGCATAGTCCCGCAACCAGGCGTTCAGCTTCAGGATATCCGCTGGCGGGCGCGCGACCGTCTGTTTGTTCTTTGTATAGTCGCTGATCGGAGTCAGGGAACATAGAATCACCTTGATGCCGTGGGCCTGGGCCAATTCGGTCATGGCCTGGAAGTTCTCCTCGATCATGGCGATGGTTTCGGGTCCGGTGTTGCGCGAAATATCGTTGGTGCCGGCCAGGATGATCAGGGCGGCGGGCTTGAGGTCGATCACGTCCGGATACATGCGCACCAGCATCTGCGGAGTGGTCTGACCGCCGATGCCGCGGTTCACATACGGCTTGTCCGGGAAGGATTGCGCCAGCCTCCAACCGTCGGTGATGGAGTCGCCGAGAAACACGACGCGGTGCGGATCGGCGGGTAGAGCCTTCACACGCTCGTTGTCCTGATGATACCGGCCGAGCTGATTCCAATCCTGAAGCTGATCGGCCAGACTATGCGCAAAGCCCGCCAGACAGCAGTTGGTCTTGGGCGGATTGTATTCCTCCACCAACTGGCAGCGGGCGGCGGCGGGCAACAGCAACAGCGGGATCAGGAAGGTTGCGGCGTTTCGAGACATGGATTCTCCTTGGGCTTACGCAGCCAAGCATATCCTATTGCGCCGATGACTCCCAACATGGCCGCGCTGCCGAAGTAGAGCTTGCGGATGCCCAACTGCTGCGCCACCGGACCGGCCACAAACATGGCCAGCACCTGTGACATGGCCAGCAGCGACATCAGGCTGCTCATCACGCGGCCTAGCAAGGCGTGCGGCGTCTCCTGCTGCAGCACGGTTTGCGATGGCACCATGATGAACGCGGCTCCGAAGCCTAGCCCCAGCATTCCGATGGCGGTGCTGGCGACCCTGCCGAATAAGGCCGTGAAGAGAATCGCGACGCCCATGCCGCCCAGGCCGTAAACCACTAAGGACTGTTTCGGAATGCGAGAGGCTGCGCGATGCAGGAGTTGCGTGCCGGTAATCATGCCTACGCCGATCAGTGAGTTCAGAGTTCCGAATAGCGCCGCGTTCGAATGCAGCACGTCGCGCACGTAAACCGAGAGCAGCGCGCCGAAGCAGCGCACGGCGAACATGCCGGCGGTCATCGACAGAATCACAAACGAGATGACCGTATGTGTAAAGATGAAGCCGAATCCCTGGCGCATGGAAGACAGCACGGAGCTGGCGGCCGCGCCCGGCGATGGCGCCCGGTGGATGGCCAGGGTCATGACCATGGCGGCGGAGAAGAAGAAGCTGAAGCTATCGAAAAGGAAGCAGGCGTTGGCGCCGAACCATTGCACCAGCAGGCCCGCGATGGCTGGGCTGATAATCTGGGAGCCCTGCACGGCTTGCGACATCAGCCCGTTGACGGCCATAAGTCCGGCGGCTGGCGCCAGCGCGCGCACGGCGACCGATTGCGCGGGCACGAAGAAACTGGACACGGTGCTCATCGCCAGAAAGATGGCGTAGATGGAATTGAGGTCGCGCACGAAAATCAGCGCCAGCACCAGCACGCCGCGCGTCAGGTCGCTCGCGATCATGGTCCATTTCACGTTCCATTTATCGACGAAGACGCCCGCCAACGGGCTGACTACAGCCAGCGGCAGCATGTAAGCGACCAAAATCATACTGACCTGCGTGGCGGTGCCATGCAGTTGAAATGTGACAAGACTGAAGACCGCGAAGATGGCCAGGAAGTCGCCGAAGATACTGACAAGCTGGGCGAGCCACAGCGTCCGTACGGAGCGGATCTTCAGTACGTCGCGAAAAGTCAGTTGTGGCGCAGGACTGGCCATAGTGGTGAAACCCCGTTTCAAGCGCTGTTAGGTTTCAACCATCATAGCAGAGCGGAGCGGGTTTTCTTGGGTAGTTTCTCGAACACACGGTCGTAGGACGCCCGCACCACCCGCTTGAGTTCAGGCGCGGTGAGCGCATCCTCCGTCTCCAGCGCGACCCACCGGTTGCGCGCGAAGTACGGCGCTTGGATTATGCCTGGGCGCTCGACTAAGTCGGCAAACTGGTCGGGATCGCATTTGAACGACAGCCAGGTTTTGGCCGGCTCCAGCGCCAGGACTGCGAATATCTTGCCGCCGATCTTGAAAACGAGAGCGCCCCACTGCACGATCTCGGTGGCGTGGGGCATCGACATGCAGTAGCGGCGCACCCATTCGATGTTCATATACCGCCGGCTTGGCTGCCCCGAAACTTCACGCTATTTGGCGACCGGCTGGTTAGTGGACGGGTGCAGCGCAACGCCTGCTTCGAATTCGCCCACATTGTCTTCATAGCAGCCCGGAGGGCCGTTGGCCAGAACGCATCCATCGGATATCCCAAGGAAGAAACGTGTAGCTCCCTGGGGGCACAAAGAAAATCTTTAAGACCGGGCTCCCACCGCTCTCCGTCAGCCCGTGGCCCACAAAAAACGTCTGAAACAACTGGGGTCTCAGAGTCAGGAAATCCTCCGCCCCGGTGAAGTTCAGGATGGGCGGCCCGCTGCCTGCCGGAACCGAATCGTCCAGGAACACACCGGTCAGGAAGAAGCCGCAGTCCAAGGCGATGATGCCCGATCTCCCGTCAAACGAGCTCAGGTCGGTCCCGCCTGGGAATGCAATGCCGGCGGGACCCGAGTAAGGCTCGCCCGCGCCGAGGGTGATCTTCCCGATTGATACAACCGTGACGGCTTCGACGGAACCGGCGGCGAAGGTGACGACCGGAGGCAGTGTGCCGCTAAACGCGACGCTTTGACCGGCGGCGAAGATGTTGGCTGTGGCTGGAACCATCAGCGTCGTTTGGGCGCTGGCGGAGCCGGCCATGAGCACCGCCAGCGGTGCGTATGTTAACAGTGTTACGCGTAACATATTCTTTCTCATTTTCCCCACTTTAATACTCTACCGCGACCGGATCGGTAGCGCCATGGCTCCCGAGCGTATTCGAGAAGCCCGGCTATCTATCAGGTTACAGAACCGTTACAGAATTGTCTTCCCGCGTTCTAGCGTGATCGTGCGACCGCCGATTGCCGTAGATACCCGCGCGCTGGTCTTCGCGCTGCTGATCTCTGGGGCCGATGAAAGCCTTGGGAGATTCCGGGGATCAGATCGCCCTAGCGCATCGCCGCGCTGTCCTTCTTTGGGGGCTTCTCCAGGATCTGGTTGTAGAATGCCCGCGCCAAGTGCTTGATCTCCGGCATGGCAGGCGCATCTCGCGTCTCCAGCGCGACTCACCGATTGCTCTAGGTGCGGCGCGGATGATACATGGCTGTTCGACTAACTCCGCGAATTCCTCAGGGAGCACTTGAGCGACGGCCAAACCTTGGCCAGGCTCCAGGGCTAGGACAACTACTCTTTACTTAACGATCATTGAACTAAGCCGCTTTGCGGCAGATCCTGCGGTGGCATTCCGGGTCGTGGTGGGGTATAGCAATGAACAAAGGAGTTCATTGTATGACTCCGTTACGGAAACGAATGCTGGAGGAGTTGCAGTTGCGCAATCTCTCCCAGAACACCATCACAGCGTATTTGGGAGCGGTTCGGCGGTTCGCCCGGCACTACGGAAAGTCTCCAGAGCAGTTGGGGCCGGAGCAAATCCGTCAATACCTGCTGCACCTCCGCAATGACAAGAAGGACACCTGGAATACTCTCCAGGTCTACCGGGGAGCGCTCCGGTTCCTCTATTCGCGAGTCCTTAAGCAGCCTTGGTTTGACGAGGAGATTGCAGCTCCCAAAGTACGGTAGCCAGTTCGATGCACTCTCACTGAGCCCCATCGAATATTGCAAGGCCGGTCCAACGGAACGACTTGGGAATGACAAACTACGGCGGTGACCGAACATCGGCTAGAAGTCGCCGATGTCTTCCGCCAGCACGGTCAGGAGTTTCTGGAGCGATGGGGAGATGTACTGTCTTCTCAGCAGCTCAAGGCATTCCGAGACATCGGCGCGTGTCGTACCGCCGCACTCGGCACCCAAGTCCAGCAGTGAGATCGTTGCGGGAGTCAACAGATTGCCTACCGCTCGTGCCGCAACCGCCATTGCCCCAACTGCCACAGCCGCACACGAGACCAGTGGCTTCGTGATCGAGCCGCGGAGATTCTGCCGGTCCTCTATTGCCACGTGGTCTTCACCCTACGATATAGAAAAACGTTGATCCCACAATCGGGCGTTGTGCGGCAGTTGACGTGCGGCGGTTCCGGCGCCACGGCAAACTCAACAATGCGCTCGCCGATAGAATTACGGAGAACGTCGAGGTGATTCCCAACGCGAGGATTGTCCATACGAAAAGGAAAGCTTAGCCTGAGTTGCCGATGTCGCCACTGGTAACCTTTCATGTGGACGACCGGGATGACCAGCCCGAGGACGGACCCTAAGAAGATGATGATGTATCCCGCCCGCCTTCCGCCGAGCACCAGCGTTCCACATAGCTGGATCACGAAAACGAACACCACAAACAGATTTCCGAGACCTGCCGGCGCCATCCGGAACAGGATGTCGCCTGTCAGGTGAAGCGTCATGAATAAAATGGTGAGCAGCGACGCTGTAGTCAATATGGCGCTTTGTTTCGTGTGAGATTCGCCTTTCTGCGCCTCATATACGCGCACCGAGGTCCAATAGCTTATCATAGGCTGCGGAAGAACATTTGGTCTGCAAGTTCTTTCCCCGGGCGCGGTTCTCGCGGGCAATGTTACGAAATTTCGAAACGGCCGATTCGTAGGTGATTGGCCACCGCAAGCCGGAGAAAGATTAACTTGCGGCGTATCGTCTCGTACTTAGGTCCCGCTGATCGTCCAAAACCACGCTTCTGGGCGACGGATCCTCTCTGACCGCCTAAGTTCCAAGATCGCCCTTCCTCGACCGATTCCACATCGTCGCGAATAAGGCGCTCGACAAGGTCCGCGTTGAGGAAACCGGCCACCTGAAACGGAGGGTCGCGACCCCGTCCTCAAGAAGTCTCGCTGGCTGTTGCTCCGGCGCAACGAAAACCTCGGCACCGAGCAGTACTTTCGCCTTCGCGATCTGCTGCGTCACAACCCAAAAACCGTCCGGGCATATCTCTCAAGGAAGCATTTCAGCAGCTCTGGGATTACAAACTCGCCCGTCTGGGCTGGCAAGTTCCTCGACGAGCGGCGCAGGCAGACCATACCCTTCCGCATCGAGCCCATGAGGAAGATCGCCCGCTCACTTCGTCAGCACCGGAGTTGATCCTCAACTACTTTCGGGCGGAAAAGCTCATTTTTAGCGGCGTCCTGGAAGGCTGAACAACAAAGCCAAAGTCACAATGAGAAAATCCTACGGCCTTCGCACTTACCGGGTGCTGGAACTGGCTCTACCACTCACTTGGCAAGCTGCTCGAGCCCGAATCCACCCACGATTTCTTCTGACGAATCCAAAATAGCAGGCCGTCGAGAGATCCTTGCTCTTCACCATCGACACCGGCAGGACGATGCTGGATAACACCAGGCCGCGTCAGCGGACGAACTTGCTGCCAGGTAAGGAATGCTCTATAATGTAAGGAGCATGGACACAATAGCAGCCAGCACCCTAACCAGCAAGGGACAGATCACCATTCCGAAGCAGATTCGTGATCTTTTGCGGCTACAGGCCGGTCAACGTGTGGAGTTCCAAGTCGACCGGCGAGGAGACGTAGTCATGCGAGCCAAGAACGTGGACATTCGCGAACTCAAAGGCATCCTTCGAAGTACACGAAAGACTCCAGCCACTGTGGAGGAGATGAATGAAGCCATTGCTCGCGGCTATTCGGGGACATGAGGGGCTTGGACACCAACGTCCTCGTCCGATATCTGGTGGCAGACGATGCACACCAGACGGCCTTGGCCGTCGGACTCGTGGAACAGTCGCGCCGAACGGGCGATCGTCTGTATATCTCCGCCCTGGTGCTGTGCGAAACGGTCTGGGTCCTGAGCAGGACGTATGGCCAAGCCAAAGCGGAAATCATCCGTGCTCTCGAACTCATCCTGAGGGCCAAGCAGTTCCAACTCGAGAACGACATCCTGGTTCGCCGCAGCCTGGACGCCTTCCGGCATGGTAGAGGCGACTTTGCGGACTACGTAATCGGTGAGATCTGCCGCGAGGCGGGGTGTGAAGACTGCATCACATTCGACCGCGGATTGAAAGGCGCCGCGGGGTTCACCTTGTTGCGCTAGCGCCTGCTCCAATCCACCTGCTCGATGCGCCCGATCACGAACATATAGAAAAACGCTCCCACCAGCACGATGCCGGTAGCCACCGCAAACGCCCAAAAAAACTGGCCGGTGCGCTGTACTACCAGGCCTGTGAGCGCCGGCGCAGCCACTCCGGCCAAGTTTCCGATACCGTTCTGCACCGCGGTCCATTTGCCTGCCGCAGGCGGCCCGGCCAAGGTCTGGATGAGCGCCCAGTGATTGGAACTCCACATTCCGAAGAAGATGCAGGCTAGAAATAGCAGGGCCATCGAGAGATCCTTGCTTTCCACCATCGCCACCGGCAGGATGATGGTCGATAACACCAGGCCGCCGACGGTGAACGTCTTGCGTACTCTGGTAGGCGTCGCGCCCGCGGCGATCCAATGGTCCGAGAGAAACCCGCACAGCGCCGAGGAAAGCCCGATCGCCAGAAACGCCAGCGCGCCCATGGCGGCCATATGGTCCATCGAAAAGTGCCGCTCCATCACCATGTAGGAAGGCAGCCAGGTGAGCAGGAAATACCAGAAATAGTTGCCGCAGAATAGTCCGCCAATGGATCCCCAGGCGGACCGCTGCCGCAGGATATGCAGGACCCCGGGCGGCGGGTGCGTGGCATGCGCGGTGAGAATGCCTGGGCCGCGTGGCATCCACTTCATCCACGGAATCAGCCAAGCCAGGCTGGCCGCGCCCAGCACGAAGAAGAAGGGCCGCCATCCGAAGCGCGCCATCAGCAGGCCGCCGAGGAGCGTTCCCAGCGCCGGCCCGAATTTCGATCCGGCATCGATCAGAGCGTTGGCCAAGCCGCGATGATGCTCCGGAAAGTGCGTGGCGAAGATTTTCGAATACGATGGATAGGCGGCGGATTCACCCATACCCAACAACAGGCGCAATCCGAACAGCACCACGAAACTGTTGGCCAGGCCGGTGGCCGCGGTGGCCGCGGACCACGCCAGGTAGGCTGCGCCATAGACCAGGGCGACATCGAAACGGTCCAGCAGGAATCCCACGACGCCCAGCAACTGGAACAGCGCGTAAGTCCAGAAGAATGCGGAGAGCAGGCTTCCCAGGCGGGCGGGATCCAGACCCAGGCCGCCCTTGTCCGGCGAGGCCATCAACAAAGGGCCGGCGATCGAGAGATTGCCGCGATCGATATAGTTGATGAAGATGGAAACGACTAGTAAGAGAAGCACAGCCCATTGCGACCCGGACAACTTAGTGCGGGCGGTGGCGGGGTTGGTGGACATAGGCTAGTTGGTAGGTTTATCGCGCGGCGGCGCAACGGTGGCGAAGTCTTTCTTGACGCGCTCGACATACTGGTCGAGCAACTCGGCGACGCGCTCGCGGCGCGCGGACTTCACGATCATCCCTACGTGGTGCGGCCGCTGCATGCGCCACACGATCTCCGGATCGTTATAGGCCGAGGTGTCCGGATGCTCCTGCTTGGCGAGCGACACCAGCAGAGCGGCATAATCGTTAGCCGGCGGCGGAGGCGTATACGGCAGCTTACCGCCGGCGATCTCCACCTTGGCCCACTCGCCCCACAGATTCAGGCCCGTGGCGGCTTCCACCAGTTCCGCGATGTGCGCTCCGCCTACGCGCGCCGATGTTTCCAGGAAATAGAGAATGCCGTCCTCGCCTTTGATGAATTCGGTATGCGAGACGCCGCGCAACAGTCCCATGGCCGCCAGCACGCTCCGGTTCCCGGCCAGCAACGCTTCCGCATCGGCCGAGCCGCGCTCCAACAGGCGCGTAGTGAAGATGCCGCCGCGGTGCGAAACATCCAGCGGCGGATAGCCGTACTGGCTGGCCACGGCGAAGAGGATCTGGTTCTCATAGACGATGGAATCCACGTGGCAGACGTCGCCCGCAACGTATCGCTCCACCAGGAAAAACGAGCGCCGATCGGCGAGCGCGTGGTCGGCCGCGCGCAGATCGTCGAGCGAGTTGAGAATTTGGATTCCGATAGCGCCGGCCATCCCGCGCGGCTTCAAGACCCACGGCAAGGGCACCCTCTCGGTGAAATCGCGGACCTTGGCGTCGTTCAGCAGGTGCACGAACTCGGGCACTTGCAGGCCCGCCTCCATGGCCTGCATGCGCATGGCGAGCTTGTCGCGAAAGTAACGCGTGGTGGTCTCACCCATGCCCGGAATGCGCAGATGCTCGCGCAGCCCGGCGGCCATTTCCAGGTCGAAATCGTCCAGCGCCACCACCCGGTCGATGGCTTCTGTGCGCGCCAGATGGCTGATGGCCAGCAGGGTATCGTTGCGGTTCCAGGATTTGTCCTGGTCCGGCATATAGAAGATGTCGTCGATGCTTTCGCGCGGCCACTCGGCTTTGTCCTTAAGGCTCAGGGAGGTAATCAGGAAGACACGCGCACCCTGGCGCTTGGCTTCGCGCAGGAAGTCGTGGCCCTTCTCGTAACTGGCCAGGCAGAGGAAAGTCAGCCGGTCCATGGCAGAATGGCGTTCTGCTGGGAAGCGACGATCAATACGATGCAGCCGTCCACCGTGTGGCTCTCCCGATGATCGGTGGAGGCCCTGGCGGCCTGGTAGTCGCCGGCATGCAGGACTAGATCGCCGAAATGTAAATCGCCCTGCAAGACATAGCAATGTTCCACGCCGGCGTGCGAGTGGGGCGGATATTTCGCCCCCGGTTCCATGCGCACCAGCAGGGCCACACTGCCGGCCGCGGATTCTTCATAAAGCCGTTTGGCGCTGACTCCGGGAACCAGAGTTCGCCAGTCTCCCTCGCCGGCACGCACGATTTGAAAACTGGGCGGCGGCTCCATTTGTCGAATGCGGGCCAGCAGCGTATCCCGCAAATGCGGCGGGGCGTCCGTGCCTTCAAAAGCGAACGGCATCCAGCTCGCGGCCTCGCGCAGCGTGCGCACTTCTTCGGCGCAGATGTCACAGCGTTTCCGGTGTTCCCGGAACTCGGCCTCTTCGTCGGCGGGAAGCGCGCCTACGGCGAACAGGCTGGCCAGTTCCCGGATCTCGTCGTCTGTCGTTTGATGGGCGGTTTGATGCGCTGTCATGCCAGGCCCCCAAGCTGCGAGCGTAATTTCATCATACCCGTTCGAATGCGCGTTTTAATGGTGCCGACCGGTTGGCCCAGCCGCGCAGCCAACTCCGCATGGCTGTAGCCATACCAATAAGCCAGTTCGATGGCTTCGCGCTGTGCGGCAGGCAGCATGTTCAGCGCGGCACGTACTTCCCGCCCGATGCCAGGCTGCACAGCAGCTTCCCCGGCTATTCCATCGAGTCTAGTGAGGGTTTCTTCGCGCCGGCTGCGATTTGCAGCGTGCCGGAGCCGGTCAATTGCGCGGCTGCGAGCCAGGGTCGTCAGCCACGCGACCACCGAACCGCGCCGCTCATCGAAGTTCGACGCATCGCGCCAGACCTGAGTGTAAATGTCCAATGTCACCTCTTCGGCGTCGGCAGGGTTGCCCAGGATGCGCAAAGCCATACCATAGATCAGCCTATTCGTAGCGTCATATAGGGACGCCATCGCGGCCTGGTCGCCAGCCGCGATGCGGCGCACATAGCCGGCCCAAGTACTTCCTAACTCCGTCCGCGAGGGACCTGCGGACTCGGATGCTGGCGTGGCAGAGGGCAAGAGCGGCAGTATAGCAGAAATAGCGGGAAAAACGCATTAGGGTTGAGTGAATGTGACATTCCGTTGGCGCGCCCGGTGACCCATGGTGTATAAAAGACTAAGGGGGGCTGACTGTGATTCGTGTGCTTTGTTGTCTGCTGGCTTTCTTGCCGGCGGGGACCCTGCTGCATGGCGGCACGCCATTTTTTCGACCTACCACCGAGCGCGGCGCCACCGGTTGGACAGCCGCGAGCGGTGCGCTGGCGGTCGACGCTTCCATAGCGCATGAAGGCGCAAAGTCGTTGCGCGTGGAGCCGGGTAGTTCATCCGACGCTTGCATCCGTTCCGCGCCGGTTTCCCTGCGCATCGGCAGCAGCTACGAGCTGAGCGGCTGGGTGCGCACCGAAGACCTCCAAGTGCGCGACCTGGACCGTTCGCCTATCGCCGTCGGGGCTGTGCTGACCATGGCGTCCATGCCGTTCGATGTACACTCGGCCGCGCTGGGCGGCACGCGGCAGTGGACCCGCCTGGCGCTCCGCTTCGTAGCCAGCCGCGCGGAGGACCGCATTCTGCTCAC
>JBEKTJ010000043.1:0-37927 GCA_049516155.1 Bryobacteraceae bacterium | reverse complement strand
AAGAAGGAAATCGATCTGCTGGTGGCCATGAACCCGGAAACCGCGCGCGAAGACGTGATGAAACTGGATGGCGGCGCGGCCTTAGTCTACGACGAGCCGCTGAAGCTCAACGCCCTGCGCTCGGATCTGCATTTCTATCCGGCCCCCTTCGACAAGCTGGTGGCGCCGGTGTGCCCCGACGCCAAGCTGCGCAAGCTGGTGCGCAACATGCTCTACGACGGCATCGTGGCATGGCTGCTCTCCATCGACATGGATGAGATCCACAACGCGCTGGTAAAGCAGTTCGGCAAGCGCAAGGCCAAGGCCGCCGAGTTGAACTGGGGCGCCGCGCAGGCCGGCTACGAATTCGCCGCGCGCACCTTCACCAAGACCGACGCCTACAAGGTCGAGCGCATGCACGCCAACACGGGCAAGATCATCATCGAGGGCAATGCGGCTTGTGCGCTCGGCGCCATGTTCGCGGGCGTCACGGTGATCACCTGGTATCCCATCACGCCGTCTTCCTCGCTGGTGGAAACGCTGATCGGGTATCTGAAGCGCTTCCGCATCGACAAGGAAACCGGCCGCGCCACCTTCGCCGTGGTGCAGGCCGAAGACGAACTGGCTTCGATCGGCATGGCGCTGGGCGCGGGATGGGCGGGGGCGCGCTCCATGACCTCGACCGCCGGTCCCGGCATCTCGCTGATGTCCGAATTCGTGGGCCTCGGTTATTACGCCGAAGTCCCCACGGTGATCTTCGACGTGCAGCGCGTGGGTCCGTCCACCGGGCTGCCCACGCGTACCATGCAAGGCGATCTGCTCTCCGCCGCGACGCTCTCGCACGGCGACACGCAGCACCCCATGTTCTTCCCGTGCTCTCCCGAAGAATGCTTCAGCATGTCGGGCGACGCCTTCGATTTCGCCGAGCGCTTTCAGACTCCCGTGTTCGTGATGACCGATCTCGACCTGGGCATGAATAACTGGCCGTCCGATCCCTTCCCTTATCCCGGCAAGCCGATCGACCGCGGCAAAGTCCTGACTGCCGAGGATCTGGACAGGCTGGGGGGCTTCGCGCGCTATAAAGATGTGGATGGCGACGGCATCGGGTATCGCACGCTGCCCGCCACCAACCACGCGGCTGGAGCGTATTTCACCCGCGGCAGCGGCCACAACGAGCGCGCCCAGTATACCGAGCGCGAAGACGATTACATCAACAACATGCACCGGCTGTCGCACAAATTCGAGACCATGCGCAAGCATGTTCCGGCGCCCGAGGTCCACTATCATAAGGATGCCGAAATCGGTTTTGTGGCGTGCGGTACGTCGCACTATGCGGTCGGCGAAAGCTGCGACCAGTTGCTCGCCGAATACGATATCCCGGCCAGCTATCTCCGCCTGAAGGCTTATCCATTCACTCCGGAATTGGTCGATTTCATCGCGCACCATCAGCGGGTTTACGTGGTGGATCAGAACCGCGACGCGCAATTGCTCGCCTTGATGCGTTTGGAAATGACGCCCGAACAGATCTCGAAACTGAGAAGCATTAAATATTACGGCGGGCTGCCGCTGGACGCTCGCACCGTGACCGATGAAATCGTCCGCCAGGAGGGCAAATGAGCACCGTCGCCACGCCACCACCGCCGGCCAAGAAGGTGAACCACATCGGCCTGGAGGTGATCAACTATAAGGGCGCCAAGACCACGCTGTGCGCCGGCTGCGGCCACAATTCGATCTCCGAGCGCGTGATCGAATGCTTCTACGAGATGGGCGTGGAGCCTTGGCGGGTGGGCAAGTTCTCGGGCATCGGGTGTTCGTCGAAATCGCCCGCATACTTCCTGAACCTGTCGCACGGATTTAATGCCGTTCACGGCCGCATGCCGTCCGTGGCCACCGGCGCCATTATGGCCAATCGCACCATGCTGGGCTTGGGCGTCACCGGAGACGGGGATACGGCTTCCATCGGGATCGGCCAGTTCATGCACCTGGTGCGCCGCAATCTGCCGATGATTTACATCATCGAAGACAATGGCGTTTACGGGCTGACCAAGGGACAGTTTTCGGCCACCGCCGATCTGGGATCGAAGCTGAAGACCGGGGTGATCAACGATCTGCCACCGTTCGATTGCTGCGCGCTGGCGCTGCGATGGGGCGCCACGTTCGTAGCTCGCTCGTTCTCGGGCGATAAGAAACAGTTGCAGGCGCTGATTAAGACGGCCATTGCGCACAATGGGCTGTCGGTGATCGATGTGGTATCGCCGTGTGTGACGTTCAACGATCACGAAGGATCGACTAAGAGCTACAGCTACATGAAGGAGCACGAAGAGATGCTGCAAGATCTGTCGTTCGTGCCTTCGTTCGAAGAGATTTCCGTGGAGATCGACGAGGGCGAAGTGCGCGATGTGGAGCTGCACGACGGATCGCACCTGCGCATCCGCAAGCTGAACCGGGACTATGATCCGACCAGCCGCCTAGCGGCGTTTACCGCGCTTGAGGCGGCGGAGCGGAATCATGAGGTGCTGACCGGCGTTCTGTACGTGAACACCGAAAAGCCGAATTTCCTGGAGATGCTGCATTTGGCGGAGGAACCATTGGCTACGCTGCCGCAAGCTAAGGTGCGGCCGGGGAAGGAAGCGCTGGACGAGATCATGGAAGAGCTGCGGTAGGCTCTGCTGTGGGACATCGGAATCGCGCGTGGGAGAATTACTCAACATCCAGCTCAACTAAGGCTGACAGGCCAGGAGGCCTGTCCCACCAGTGAGCCCCTCCCATCCGTGCGTGTTACCAATAGTGGGTCCTAATGGTAATGGACCCATCCTTCTTGACCGTCGATCAAAGTAATGGTATATGTAAAGTCACTAAGCATTCGGAAGAAGGAGGAGTCGTGCGCCAATTTCAACTCAAATGCGCGAGCGGCGACTCAGTGCGCCATTCCCGCAAGCGTCGCCATTGCAGGTTTCACCTGGCGGCTGCCGTTGCGTTATCGACACTGGGCTTGCTGCCCACGGTCCAAGCCCAAAATTCGGTAACCATTAAGATCAAGTCGACCGGGGCATCCCCCATCACGCCGGGTTTCAGCGGTTTCAATACGCCTCAGCCGCGAAATGGCGTAGAGTATTACGATCCTAAGTTTCTCGCGGCGATTACACCGCTGAAACCGGGCTGGGTACGGTATCCCGCCGGCACGGCTTCCATGGATTTCGACTGGACCGTCGGCGAAACCAACAGTGGCTGGATGAACTCCCTGCTCGACGGCAGTCCGCCGGCCGTAACCGGCCAGCCAGCCAGCATTTTGACCACCTCCGCGCAGCTCACGCAGGCAAAAGGAGGCGTCTTGTTTTCCGATTTCGCCACATTTGCCAGCACGCTGAAAGCCTCCGCCATTGTTTGCTTCAATAGCTTTACGGACGACAATCCCGGCAGCGCCACCCAAATGGCCCTGACCGCCCAAAGCTACGGCTTGAATGTGCTGGAATGGGAGCTTGGCAACGAGGCTTACGTCTATCCAGTAATATACCCGGCCTTCAGCGATTACGCCGCGGCTTCGAATTCTTACTTCAATGAAATTCTCACCGGCGCTCCCGCCGCCACAGTCGGCGTGTTCCCGGCGGGATGGTATGCAGGGACCACGAATTGCCAGAACCCCCCGGCGGCCCCGCAGCCCTGTTACCCGAGCTGGGATAGCGGATATTCAAGCTATACGCCCCAGTATTGGAATGCGGTGTCGGATCATATTTATCCGATCGTCGCGAACCAATCCAATCAGAACACCATTCTGGCTCTGAACGGTATTCTGGCCAATGGCAGTACGGATTATATCAATTCGTACTTAATCCCGTTGGTCGGCGCTAATACACCGATATTCATTACGGAATTTAACTGCTGCACGCAGGATGACAACCCTTTCTTGACTTACCTGTACAACGGCATCTTCCTGGCCGAATATATCGCGCGGCTGTCTACGGTGCCGAATGTGAAAGCGGTTGGAGTGAATGCCCTATATACCGACAACTCCGACAACCATGGACTCATTCGAGCGGTAAACGACTACGAAAGCTATCTGCTTGCTCAATTAGCCGAAAACCCGAACTATTCCACCGACACGGCCACCAACCCGAATACCCAGTTTCAGTTCTACCGTTCGGCGCCGGGACTTGCCGTGGAGGTGGCCAACACTGCCATCAACAGCGGCACTCAGATCTGGCCAACCACCGTATCCGGCGGACCCACGGTGGCGATCTCCGGATTTAACGGCGATCGCATCCCCGCCGTCTATGCGCAGACATATGTGTCTGTGAGCGGCCGCCACTATCTTCTGGTCACCAACAAGTCCTCCGCGGCTCAAACGGCTACTGTAGTACTCAACGGTGCGACTGTGCAAAGCACCCTTAATGTAATTTATGTCTCGAATACAAGTCCTACGGCGGCGAACACCGCGCAATCGCCCAATACCGTGAAGATCCAAACCGCGACATCCACCAACCCTATCCAACTGGCGCCTTATAGCGTGACCACCGTGTGGTGGTAACGGCGGGAACCGCCATCGCCCTCCTAAGTGGTAGGAGGCAGATACAAATTGGGCACCAGCCAGGCGCGGTATGACTCCGGGCCCCGTAACCCGAAGATCGTTGTCCCGGTGTCCGTGCCCGAGGTAGGGAGGATTCCGATCGAGTAGCCGGCATAACCCATCTGTGGGACCGATACGATGGCCGCCAGGTAAAAATAGTTGCCGTTGGACATCAATTGTGCGCTTCCCATCGCCTCGGAGTAAACTCCCAGACTGTCGCTCAGGACTGGCGCAACCGTGCACGTAATGCTTGTGCAGGGGGTAGGCACCGGCGGCGCATTCACCATCAGTGCCATGCCGCGGGAGTCGCCGCTGCCCAAACCAAGCGGCGGCGGGGAAACCCGCGTATTGCCGTTGTCCATGATCGTCATGGGACCTAGACCGCCATTCTCCATTCCGGCTTCGTGTTGGTGCGAGAACCACGGCCAGGGGTCGTTATAAGTGTTAATGAATGTGAAGTCGCCGTCCAGCCCCATGCGCCAATAAATGTGTGCCTTGCCCGATCCGTTTTCATAGTCGATCTTCATGATCCAGTCCTGGTTCCGCGAAGACCACACGATAGAGCCGTCCTGCGGCTGGTAGTAGAGACTGTTGCCGTGCAGCCAGTCTTTCGCAAGAGGCGCGATGCCGGGGCCAAGCAGAAATATCGGAGGGCAACCCAGTTGGTTGTTT
Organism: Bryobacteraceae bacterium; assembly: GCA_049516155.1. Taxonomy (GTDB): domain Bacteria; phylum Acidobacteriota; class Terriglobia; order Bryobacterales; family Bryobacteraceae; genus Bog-159. The sequence continues at coordinate 32,712 of JBEKTJ010000043.1, read as the reverse complement.
ACGCAGGTTTCCCCTAACACGGCTGGCCGGTTGATGTTCAATTGCGTGCCGCCCCCGGCGTGTTGAAAGCTGTCAAAGAACCAAACGACTTGCCAGTTGGAATTCAGCACCACGATCATATCTCCCACGATGTCGACCGGAAGGCCGCTAGTGTCTCCTTGGGTTCCGGCGGGGAAGATCTTCTCGATATCGGTGAGGACCGCGGTCTGCCCATTCGGGAGAGTCTGAATGGCATCGTGGTGAAAACCGCCGAGACACGCCGCGCCCACGAGCGGCGTGCTGGAAATAGAGTTGCACGCCGCCGCGTCGGTTGCCCCTAACGCGAGCAGTTGCTGCTGGATCGCACCCGTGTTGGTTTCCCGTACGACGTTGCCTGCCAGATCGACTTCGCGCAATACCTGCTCCTCCATCGAAGCCGGATTCCAGGCTGTATCGTCTTGAATACTCAGAAAGGTGCCCCCAGGGAGGGGCCGCGTCAGAATCTGGAAATGATCCGCGGTGCTCGGGTAATAGTACCAAACGACATTGCCCGATACGTCGGTCGCCAGCGCAGGCAAGTTGGCTTGGACGGTGTTCAACTGGTTGGGGCTGAAAATCAGAATGGAATCGGCCACGTCGATTTGTCCACGCTGAACAATGGCTTTGAAACTTGGGAGTGGCACGTTGGCCGGAAGCGCGCCGGTCGTAAAACTCAGAGTGGGCCCGTTCACCGCTACACCCGCCGTAATCGTTTGGGAGAACATATTGTACGCCGTATTCGGGTACATGCCGGCTATCTCAAAATTCATGGTGGCAGGGGGATGACAACTTAGTACGTTCGTCATCGCCGCAGGCTGGCTCAGTGACTGCTGTTGAAAAACGACTCGCATGGAACTTCCCGCCGCGCATGCAGGCGCGCTGAACAGGGCTACCAGTGGGTTAGCGGTAGGCGCCACGACGGGCGTGCCGCCGCTCACCAGAGGGGTCACCTGGAAGGCCGCCGTCTGCGGAGCTGTCTCGCCGGATGCGAAGTCTTTGACGATCGCCTGGATTTGATAGCCGCCCTCGAAACTGGTGGGGGTCCAGGTGAACGGCAGCGAGGTCCAGACACCGGAGATGAGCGTACCTACGTTGAAATCCCTCGCCAATGTAAAGGACTCTCCCGGGGCAGCCACATTGAATTGAAAAGTCAGAGGGCCGGGATTGCTGTCTGTGGCCGTCACGGTCCAGACGATCGTCGTACCGATCGGCTGCGGCGAGGTAACCGAAGGCTGCATGGATAAGATGGCGATGGTCGCGTGAGCCGGGCCACATAGCGCCGCCAGCAGCCCTAGGAGCCGCCACGCCCCCGCCTTCGGCGGCTTCATGAAATTCAATGGCAAGCAAGTCGAAATGTCTGTCACGGTAAGGGTCCCCGGACTGGAGATGCCTACATTGTGGGCGGCTGATACAAGCTGGGCATCAGCCAGGCGCGATAGGACTCCGGCCCCCCTAGGTTGAAGACCTGTGTACCGGTGTCCGTGCCGGGGGTTGGAAGTAACTCGATCGAATAGTCCGCTTCAAACCCTTGTGGGAGAGCTACTATTGCCGCCAGGTAAAAGTAGTTGCCGTTGGATAGCAGTTGGGCGCTTCCCATCGCCACGGAGTAGACTCCCAGGTCCGCGCTCAGGATTGGCGTAACCGTGCAGTTATCGTTCGCGCTGGAGCACGCGTTAGGCGGATCCACCTGAACAACGCTTAGCGCCATGCCGCGCGTGTCGCCGCTGCCCAACCCCAGCGGCGGCGGGGATACCCGCGTATTGCCGTTGTCCATAATCGTCAGGGGACCCAGGCCGTTATTTTCCAAACCGGCTTCATGCTGGTGCGAGAACCACGGCCAAGGATCGTTATAGCTGTTATTGAAGACGAAGTCGCCGTCCAGACCCATGCGCCATAAAATATTTCCCGTGGCAGCGGCCGAACCGTTTTCATAGTCGATCTTCATGATCCAGTCCTGGTGCCGCGAAGACCAGATAATCGAGCCATCCTGCGGGTTGTAATACAGACTGTTGGCGTGCAGCCAATCGTTCGCCAGCGGGGCGATGCCAGGGCCGAGCAGAAATATCGGCGGGCAACCCGATTGGTTATTGACGCAGGTCTCCCCTAACACCGCCGGCCGGTTGATGTCCAGTTGCGGGGCGCCGCCGTCGTGTTGAAAAGTGTCGAAATACCAGTCAACCTGCCAGTTGGAATTCAGCACGACGACTATATCTCCGACGATGTCGACGGGAAGACCGCTGGTGTTCCCCTGGGTTCCGGCCGGGAAGATCTTTTCAATATCGGCGATGAACGCGGTCTGGCCATTGGGGAGAGTTTGGATGGCTTCGTGGTGAAAAGCGCCGAGACACGCCGCGGCCAGCGGGGCGGGGCTGGGAATCGAATTGCACGCCGCCGCGTCGGTTGCTCCCAAGGCGAGCAATTCCTGCTGGATGGCGCCGGTGTTGGTTTCCCGTATAGTGTTGCCGGCCAGGTCGACCTCGCGCAAGACTTGCGCCGCCACCGAGGCCGGATTCCAGGCGCTGTCGTCCTGAATGGTGAGAAACGTGCCGCCGGGGAGGGGCCGCGTAAGCAGATCGAAATGGTCCGCCGTACTCGAGTAATAATACCAAATAACACTGCCCGATAAGTTGGTCGCCAGCGCCGGCAAGTTTGTATTACCGCTGCCGACTTGGTCGGGACTAATCAGGAGGGTCGAGTCGGCGGAGTCGATTTGTCCGGGGTGAACGATGGTCTTAAAAGTCGGAAAGGGAATGTTGGCCGGAAGCGCGCCGGTCGTAAAACTCACGGTTGGTCCGTTTACCGTTACGCCCCCTGTAGTCGTCTGGGAGAACATGTTGTACGCCGTACTCGGGTACATGCCGCCAATCTCAAAATTCATGGTGGTGGGCGGATGACAGTTCACCGCATTCGTGGCAGTCGCCGGCTTGCTCAACGACTGCATTTGAAAGACGACCCGCATGGAGCTGCCCGCCGCGCACGCAGGCGCGCTGAACAAGGCAACCAGCGGGTTGGCGGTCGGCACCGCCACGGGCGCGCTCCCGCTCACCAGTGGCGTCACCTGGAAGGTCGCTGTTCGCTGGGCGGTTTGGCCCGCCGTGAAATCCTTGATAACCACCTGAATTTGATAAGTGCCTTCGATCTGGGTGGGGCTCCACGAGAATGGGAGAGAAGTCCAAACGCCGGAGCTGAGCGTACCGGCGTTGTAGTCCTTGACTATAGCAGCGGTCCCGCCGGGCGAAGTTACATTGAAACGGAAAGTCAGTGGGCCGGGATTGGTGTCTGTGGCCTTCACGGTCCAGACAATCACCGCGCCGATAGCCTGCGGCGAACTGACCGAAGGCTGCATGGATGAAATGCTTACGGCAGCACGCGCGGGAGCGCACAGCGCCGCGGCCAGTGCTACGAGCGCCCACACTCCGGCCCGCTGCCCTCTAATGGAAGCGGATTGTAAGTTAGGAGCCGTCAAGTTCTTGCCCGGAATGGCCAGGACACCGGAACCAAAAGTAAAATGCGCTGAAATGCCGGTCAAAGCGACCTCTCTGGAGATTATACTAAATCGCCGGCGGCTGGTACAGGCCGGTCATCCGCCACCTCGGTAAGCCTGCATACCGGACACGTTCCAAACCTGTGTGCCGGTGTCCGTGCCGGGCGGCGCGAGGAAAAAGTGGTTGCCGTTGGACGGCAAGTCGGCCGCCCCCATCGATGCCGTGGCTGGGAAACCCGCGTATTACCGTTGTCGAAAAAGGGTCAGGGACCCCAAGCCATTGCAGTGGATGCCGGCCCCGTGCCGGCGCCAGAACAGATGGACAGCAGCTGACAAGGGCCAATTCTGAGCCTTGCAATTGCCGGCGGGTTGTGCGACCCTTGAACAAATCAATGTGCACATGGACTTGTCAGCCACCCAGGATCTTGCCGCTCGCGTGGATCGCCGCGTTACTGTTGTGCCTCCCAGATGCGGCGCCGGCGCAATCCTTTACGGAGTACGTCATCCCCACGGCCAATAGCGATCCGTTTAGCATTACCCAGGGGCCGGATGGCGCACTTTGGTTTACCGAGTGGGTTGGGAACAAGATCGGCCGTATTACAACGGCCGGGGTCTTCACTGAGTATCCCCTCCCTAACGCCAACAGCACGCCCATTTGGATCAAGCCGGGGCCGGATGACGCACTCTGGTTTACCGAGGAGAGAGGAAACCGCATCGGGCGGATCACCGTCCATGGAGCGATTACCGAGTATCCTTTGCCCACGCCCGACAGCGAGCCCTGGAATCTTGGCGTCGGGCCGGACGGCGCATTCTGGTTTACCGAAAAAGCCGGGCGGATTGGACGCATCACCACGACCGGCGTGCTAACCGAGTACCCGGATCCGATCTCGCCCTGGGACATTACGAAGGGGCCGGATGGAGCGCTTTGGATTACCGAACGGAGCGCCGATCGCATCGCGCGCATGACCACCGCCGGCGTGATCACCAACCAGTATACGGATCCGACTGCCGGCAGCGGTCCGGACGTCATCATCACCGGGGTGGGCGATGGGGATTTATGGTTTACCGAACAGTTTGGTACGAAGATCGCGCAGATGACTACCGATGGCGTGATCACCGAGTATCCTGTGCCGACACCCAATAGCCAGCCCGGCGGCCTCACGGTAGGGACCGATGGCGCCTTGTGGTTCACCGAGCACACAGGCAACCAGATCGGTCGCCTGACCCTGACTGGAGAAATCACGGAATACCCTGTGCCCACGCCTGCCTCCGATCCCATGGTGATCGAGCCCGGTCCGGACGGCGCTCTGTGGTTCACGGAGTTTTATGGCAATAAGATCGGGCGTATCACTTACCCTTGACGAACAGGCTGCTCGCTAGATAATGGGCGGCTGATACAGACTGGGCATCCGCCAACCGCGGTAGGACAGCGGGCCTTTTAGATTGAATACCTGTGTACCGGTGTCCGTGCCGGCGGTGGGAAGAATTTCGATGGAGGCGCTGCCTTGAACCGTTGGCGAGTAAGGTACGAAGGGCGCCAGGAAAAAGTAATTGGCGTTGGATAACAAGTCGGCGCTTCCCAGGGCCTCGGAGAAGGCCCCCAAGTCCACGCTCAGGACGGGCGAAACCTGCCCGCAAGGGGTCAGGGCAGGCGCGCAGGGCTGCCCCGCCGTCACACTCACCGTTAATGCCATGCCGCGGCTGTCGCAGTCGCTCGGCCCGCAACTGGCGCCCAGGTCGGTAACCCGCGTATTGCCGTTGTCGAAAAGCGTCAGGGACCCCAAGCCGTTGCCTTGGATGCCCGCGTCGTGTTGGTGCGAGAACCACGGCCAGGGGTCGTTATAGGTGTTATTGAAGGTGAAGTCGCCGTCCGAACCCATGAGCCACAGGATGTTCCCCGCACCCGCTCCGTTATTGTAGTTGATCTTTATGAGCCAGTCCTGGTGCCGCGAGGACCAGACGATGGAGCCGTCCTGGGGGTCGTAATAGAGACTGTTGGCGTGCAGCCAATCCAGCGCAAGAGGCGCGATGCCCGGGCCGAGCAGGAACATGGTCTCGCATTCCGTTTCGTCCGTCGAGCAGGTTTCCCCTAGAACCGCCGGCCGGTTGATATCCAGCTCGCCGTTGCCGGAGTCGTTTTGAAAAGTGTCGAAATACCAGACCACCTGCCAGTTCGAATTCAGGACGATGATCATATCTCCGACAATGTCGACCGGAAGGCTGCTGGTGTCGCCCTGCGTTCCGGCCGGAAAGATCTTTTCAATGTCGGCGATGAGCGCGATCTGGCCATTAGGGAGCGTCTGAATGGCATCGTGGTGAAAATAGCCGAGGCACGCGGCGCCCACCGGCGCTGGACTGGGAATAGAGCTGCACGGGGCCGCGTCGGTCGCTCCCATGGCGAGCAGTTCCTGTTGGACGATGCCCGTATTGGTTTGCCGTATGACATTGCCCGCCAAGTCGATCTCGCTCAGGAATTGCCCGGTTGACGATGCCGGATTCCAGGCCGAAGAGTCTGGAAGCGTGAGAAACGTGCCGCCGGCGAGGGGCCGGGTTAAAAGCGCGAAATGGCCTGGAGAGTTCAGGTAATAGTACCAAATAATCTGCCCGGCTAAGTTGGTCGCCACCGCGGGATACACGGTGTTAGTCCCAAATTGGATGGGACTCAGGAGCAGAACGGAAGCGGCGGAGTCCGCTTGTACCTGGGGCTTCAAGACCGTTTTGTAAGGTGGAAAGGGAATATTGGCCGGAAGCGCACCTGTCGTAAAATTCACTGTCGGCCCGTTCACCGGTACCCCTCCAGTAATCGTCTGGGAGTACATGTTATACGCGGTGCTCGGGTACATGCCCGCTATTTCAAAATTCATGGTAGTCGGTGGATGACAGCTTGCCGTATTCGTCGTAGTCGCAGGCTTACTCAGCGACTGCTCTTGAAAGATAACCCGCATCGCGCTCCCCTTGGCGCAGGAAGGCGCGCTGAACAAGGCTACCAGCGGGTTGGCGGTCGGTGTTGCCAGGGGCGCGCTGCCGGTTGCCAGCGGGGTCACCTGAAAGGTTGCGTTGAGAGAGGCTGTTTGGGGTGGAGCGGTGGTGAAATCCTTAATGACCACCTGGATTTGATACTTGCCTTCGAAACCGGTTGGAGTCCAGGCGAAGGGCGGCGAAGTCCAGACGCCGGAGCTAAGCGTACCTACATTGAAGTCCCGCGCCAGGGCAAATACGGGCGTCGCGCCCGGGGGAGCTACATTGAATTGAAACGTCAGAGGGCCGGTATTGCTATCCGTGGCTTTCACCACCCAATTGATCGTCGTGCCGAGAACTTGCGGCGAACTAACCGTCGGCTGCACAGATATGATGCTGACCGTGGCATGCGCCGGCGCACAGACCAGCGTCGACAACCCGGCGAGATACCAAATTAAATTTGTCCGTATTTTCATAAGAAGACTTAACCGCGCTTTGCGCAGCATCGCATCAATACGACTGGACTGTGGTTTGGAACGTTGCGGAAGTCGTTGGTCCGTAGGCTACCGACTGGGGATTCCACACTGTCACAGTCAGCGAGTCCCCGGCCGCCAGCGGACACAGTCCGTTTTGATTGACGTTCGCCACCAGCTCGATCAGGTTCGCCGCCCAACTGTAGATAGAGACGGTACAAGCGTTCCCAGTATAACCCGCGCTCCAGCCTTGCGTAGTGTCGGTAATTTGGAGGTAGTTGGAAGTCCCTGCGAAAGGAAGGCCGTTCGGGAAATCCCCAAACCCGCCGCCGATTATGCTCAGGGGAGGTTGGGGCTGCACGTACACTGTCGAGCAGGAACCCGGCGCGGCGCACTGCGTGCTCAGGGCTGTAATGCCGATCCCTTTGGGAACCACCACCCCGCAGGACGGCGGGAGGCCCGCCTCGCCATCCGGAAAGACGTCGCAGGCGCCTGTCGACGGCGGCGCGCCCGCGGTCGTTTCCAGGCTGCTTGCCAGCGGGTAATCCACGAATGGCGCATATTGACCCATGAGTCCACCGCCGGGAGTATATTCGCCTGTACCCCAGGGCACTATCTGACCCGCACAGTTGAAGGTGCTCGCCGGAATGAAATTCCGCAAGTCCAACTCACTGAGCTGCAAATACCCGGAAACTGTTGTCAGATCGAAAAAGGTATATCCATTAGCCGGAGTGACCTGCGCGGGAATGGTCGCGCCGGTACCCACAATCAGCGTTACATCGCCACTCGAGTTCTGGGTGAAATAGTTGTCCGCCAAGCTGGCGAGAGTGGCGCCACCGGGATTCATAAACGACAGGCTCATGTAACGCAGTTGCTCGTTTCCGGATATGGAACAGCCGTTGGTACAGGGAGTTGGCGGAGTTGTCGGCATCTGAAAACGGACCCGCATGACTCTCTGGTTCGCGGCAAGGTTGGCCGGTTCGCCCGACGTCACTGGCGCCGTTACGTAACTGCCATCCGGAATCGCGCCGGGCACATACTCGACCCCGCGCACGAACTGAAGATTGGCTTGCGGGTTGTAGGCGAAGCAAAGCTGGGGAAGATAGTCGTTCGCATAAACGCGATGCAGATCGGCCTGATTGCTGTCCAGCCATGTATTGCCGGTGGTTGAGTTCGTTGTTATGACCTGAAGGTTTTGGAGTACGTAGGCGGCGGGATAGGCGCAACCCGAAGCCACGTCGCGCACAATCGCGTAAGGAGTGGGCGGACTGGCGCCGGAAATGGGCAGATAGGTCCGGGCCATGACCACGCCCGCGGCGTTTGGATTGGTGTGTTCGGGTGTATCGACTATGTGCGGCGTGAAGGAAGGGTTCGCTTTCCACACGCTCGGATCGGGATTCCAGTCCATCCCCGCGTGCCGGAAAGTGGCATCCAGCCCATTGACGGTGACATTGTACCCGTTCATCATGCAGCCGGTCTGCTGCGTACCCGGAGTGCCTTCAAAATCGATGGGCACCGCATACCTCTGGTTGGCCACGAAGGCCACGCCCGGCTCGAATGGGTTGATGTAGCTGGAGGTCAACGGTACGATGTCCTGATCCACAATGAATTGAGACGGAGCGGAATGCATGTCATAGTCGGTGATCGAGAAGTATCGTGCATTCGGGAACGTCCCTACGATTATGATCTGGTATGCGGGATTGACCTTGTAAAAAATCTTGGCGTAAATGCTGTTCAAGTCGCCGCCGGACGACGCGCCCGAGCCTGTCGTAAAAGGGATGAGGTAGCAGGAATTGTCGAAATTGCTGAAAAAGTTCCCTTTTGGGAACTGGTTACCCGTGAACGTGGTCGGCCCGCAATACTGGGCATGCGCCGCACCTGGCAACAAAGAGACACTCGCAAGAAGCGCGCAGACGCTCCACCCATGCTTCATAACCCCTCCTCAATTAAGTACGACCGCCGCAACTTTTGCGTGAACCGCATTCTGCAGCCCCGCGCCGCGGAATCGCCAACCGATGTACCCAATGTCGTTTAGTATACACCAGACAAGTACCCATGGCGGTGTTTTTTGCGGCGTTTCTGGACGGTACTGGTACTGTACAATGTTAAACATTCACCAACAACCGGCCAACTAACTATGCTTCATTCCTTCTTCGTTCGTGCTTCGTTCGTGGCCGATCTCTTATGATTTTATTATGATCCGATTCGATCGCCAAGTCTGCCAAAATCCGGAAACAGCCCTCCACCGCGAATGGCTGGAAACCAACGGACTGGGCGGCTTCGCATCGTCCACCATCGCCGGAGTGAATACGCGCCGCTACCACGGCCTGCTGATCGCCGCCACCAAACCTCCCGTGGGCCGCATGCTGCTGCTGTCCAAATTGGAGGAAACTCTGGTTGTCGATGCGCGGCGTTACGAACTATCCGCGAACCGTTATCCGGGGGTGCTGCATCCGCAGGGCTATTTGTTGATGCAGGAGTTCCGGCAAGACCCTTTCCCCACATTCGTCTATCGGATCGAAGGACTCGAACTCGACAAATCGGTCGGCATGATTCACGGCGAAAACGCATCCGCGATCCGGTACGAACTGCGCGCGCCCGCTGGTGGCATGCCTGAAGCGTGCAAGCTTGAGTTACGGCCACTGATCGCATTCCGCGATTACCATGCCACCACCCACGAAAATGGCGCGCTGGATCCGCGCTTCGAAATCGTCGCGAACTCCGTGAAAGTGACCCCGTATGCGGGCCTTCCATCGCTGTATTTGCACCATTCCGGGGCGGAAGTTCTGCCCGCCGGATATTGGTTTCGTAATTTTGAGTACGATCGGGAGCGCGAACGGGGCCTGGATTTCCGCGAAGACCTATTCAACCCGTTTGTCCTGGTGTTCGACTTGCACCGCGACGCTATTGCTTCGGTCCTGGCCTCGTCGACGGAATCGCTGGAATCGGCGGCTCGGCCGGTTACCGAAATGCGCGCCGCCGAAATCAATCGCCGCCAGACAGTCCTCCAATCCGCGCAATCGAGCGACCCGCGCGTTCCCCTGCTGGCGCGCGCCGCCGAACAGTTCACTGTACGGCGAGGCAGCCAAACCACCGTGATCGCCGGCTATCATTGGTTCGGCGACTGGGGGCGCGATACTATGATCGCCCTGCCCGGACTGACCTTGGCAACCGGCCGTTACGATGCAGCCAAGAGCATTCTGCTGGCATTCGCCGGTTATGTGGATCGGGGGATGCTGCCCAACCGTTTTCCGGATGCCGGAGAAGCGCCGCAATACGGCGCCGTGGACGCCACGCTGTGGTTCGTCGAGGCCGTGCGTGCGCTGCTCGCCGCCACGCAGGATTACGAGTTTGTCCGCGCCAATCTGTATGCCGTGCTCGCCGACATCGTCGCCTGCCACGAGCGCGGCACGCGGTATGGCATCCACTTGGACGGCGATGGGCTGCTGCATGCCGGCGAGCACGGGGAACAGTTGACTTGGATGGACGCCAAGATCGGCGACTGGGTGGTGACGCCGCGGCATGGTAAGCCGGTCGAAATCCAGGCCCTCTGGTTTAACGCTGTCAGCGTGATGCAGGATCTGGCCAGCCGGTATGGTTACACCGCCGACAGCCAACATTATGGTGAAATTGCCGCACGGGCCCAAACCAGCTTCCCGCAATCATTCTGGAACGAGGCGGCCGGATGCCTCTACGACGTCGTGAATGGAGAGGCTCGCGATGCCTCCATGCGGCCCAATCAGATCTTCGCCGTGAGCCTCTTCCACAAAATGCTTCCGGCGGATCGAGCCAGGGCGGTAGTGGACGCCGTCGAGCGGCAACTCCTGACGCCCTACGGCCTGCGCACACTGGCTCCCACCGATCCGCGATATCGCGGGAGGTATGAGGGCGATCCGGCCAGCCGCGACAGCGCCTACCACCAAGGCACTGTCTGGCCCTGGCTGATGGGGCCATTCATCGACGCATACCTTTACGTACACGGCCATTCATCTGAAGCTCAGGCGCAGGCCCGCGAATGGCTAACCGAGTTATGCCGGTATGCCGGAGATGAGGGGGTCGGCCAGGTTCCCGAGATCTTCGACGGGGATGCGCCGCATCGCGCCGGCGGCTGTATCGCGCAGGCTTGGAGTGTGGCGGAACTGCTGCGCACGCTAGTGCAACAAACCGTCCCTCGCGGCGCCTTTTGATTCTTGAGGAATAAATCCGGCGGCGCGTGTCTTCTATAATTGAGTTTATGCTAGTCAGGAAATCGCCCGGTATCCGCTATTCAGAGGTGACGTCCAAGAGTGCCTACTTAAACAGGCGGCGATTCTTGGCCACTCTGCCCCTGGCGGGCGCGGCCTTTTTTACTCCCCGCTCCTCGGCCGCAGCCAAACTGGCCGCCGTCAAAGGCCCCTTCAGTTCCGATGAAAAGCCCACGCCGTTCCAGGACGTCGCCAGCTACAACAATTTCTATGAATTTGGCACAGGCAAAGACGAGCCGTCCCAAAAAGCCGGCAGCCTGAAGACGTCCCCATGGAGTATCGCCGTGGAGGGCGCCGTCGCCAAGCCCAAAGTTTTCGACTTGGATGCGGTGATGAAAATGGCGCCTCTGGAGGAACGAATCTACCGGCATCGCTGCGTAGAGGCATGGTCGATCGTCGTGCCTTGGATCGGATTTTCACTGAGCACCCTGATCAAGGCCGTCGAACCGACCGCGAAGGCCAAATTCGTCGCCTTTCAGAGCCTCTACGATCCCAAGCAAATGCCCTCCGCCCGCTACGCCGGCATCGCCTTCCCTTACGTGGAAGGCCTGCGCATGGACGAAGCCATGCACCCGCTGGCGCTGTTATGTTTCGGCATGTACGGACAGGTGCTGCCGAACCAAGATGGCGCGCCGGTTCGCCTGGTCGTACCGTGGAAGTATGGTTTTAAGAGCATCAAATCGATCGTGAAAATCAAATTCGTCGACAAGGAGCCGCCCACCACCTGGAATCTCGCCAACGCACGCGAATATGGTTTCTATTCGAATGTGAACCCCACCGTCGATCATCCCCGCTGGAGCCAGGCCAGCGAACGCCGCTTGGGGGAATTCGGCAAGCGCAAGACGCTCATGTTTAACGGCTACGGCGATCATGTCGCCAGCCTCTATGCCGGCATGGATCTGCGCAAGAACTACTGAGCCGCCGGCATGCACTGGAAGCGCCTGCTTACTCGCCGATGGCTCAAGATACCCGTCTTCCTGCTTTGCCTGGCCCCGGTGCTGCTGCTTGTCTGGAAGTACTTCCAACAGAGCTTGGGTGCGAATCCGGTCGAATTTATCACGCATGCAACCGGCGACTGGACCTTGCGCTTCCTGGCGATCACTCTCGCCGTCTCGCCGCTGCGGCGCTTGTTGGGCCTGCCCGAACTGATTCGCTTCCGGCGCATGCTCGGTTTGTTCGCCTTCTTTTACGGCTGCCTGCACTTCACGACTTATCTGTGGCTGGATAAGTTCTTCGATTTCGGGGAAATTGCGAAAGATGTTTGGAAACGCCCCTTCATCACCGCGGGCTTTGTGGGTTTCATCACGCTGGCGCCGCTGGCGCTGACGTCCACCGCCGGTTGGATCCGGCGCTTGGGTGGCCGGCGCTGGCAAATGCTCCACAGACTAATCTACCTAAGCGCCATCGCCGGCGTGGTGCATTACTACTGGCTGGTGAAATCGGATGTCAGAAAACCGCTATTTTATGGATCTATCGTGTTACTGTTGCTCGCCGAACGCGGCGTCGGCAAATTCGCGAAACACAGGGTGAGCCTGGCAACCGGACACTCAAGCGTCCGCTGATCGCGTGGTGGGCAAGCGGTTTCGCGTGCCAATGCATACCTACCTTCAGCTATTGGCCTGCTCAGTCCCCGCCCATTAATTAAAGTTGCTTTACCCAACCTCTGCCGGGGAACGGCATCTGTTACACTCACGTCAGGGGAAGCTAGAAAGACTACCATGGCTACGAGCAAAATAAAATATATTCTACTTACCGCAACTATTTCCAGTCTGTTCGTGTTAGCGGCTCGCGCGCAAGATCCGCCCACGCGCGTTGCGGACCTGAACTACGTTACTGGAAATGTTTCCATTCAGCCCGCGGGCGCCGACGATTGGTATCCAGCCGACGTGAACCGGCCCTTTACTACAGGCGATAACCTGTGGGCCGACGCCGATGCGCGCGCCGAGTTGCATCTGAACAATGCCACGTTCCGATTGGGTCCGCAATCGAGCCTGGGCTTTCTCAGTCTGGACGACCACTTTGCGCAGATCCGCTTCAGCCAGGGTGAGTTCGTCTTGCGCGTCCGGCATCTGGACGACGACGACAGCTTCGAAGTGGATACCCCCAACGCCGCGATTACGATTCTGCGCGAGGGCGAGTATCGCTTCAATGCCGATCCGGATGCCGGAACTACCTGGGCGGTGGTCCGGCACGGCGAAGCGGAAGTCACTGGAGGCGGTCAGGCTTTCACATTGCGCGCGGGCAATAGCGCGCAACTCTCGGGAACCGATCAACTCGCTTACGATGTGGGAACGGTGCCGCCCCCCGATGGATTCGAAGGGTGGGCCGAGGACCGCGATAACCGCGAAGCCAGCCTGCAGTCGGCGCGCTATCTGCCCCCTGGCGTGATTGGTTACGAAGAGCTGGATGCCTATGGCAACTGGCGTCCAACGCCGGGCTATGGCGCGGTTTGGTATCCCACCGTAGACGCCGGATGGGCGCCCTATCGCGACGGCCATTGGTCTTGGATTGAGCCGTGGGGCTGGACTTGGGTCGACGATTCCCCTTGGGGCTTCGCGCCGTCCCACTATGGACGGTGGGCGTATGTCGGCGGAGCGTGGGGTTGGGTGCCCGGACCGCTGGCGATCGGCGCCGGTGGACCGGCCGTGAGCGTGGTCTACGCGCCGGCGCTGGTCGCGTTTATCGGCGGCGGCGGATGGGGCGCATCGCTCTCCTTCGGCGGAGCCGCCGTGGGCTGGGTGCCGCTGGGACCGGGCGAGGTTTACGCGCCATCCTATCAAATCAGCCAGAGTTACTTCCGCACCATCAATGTTTCGAACACCACAGTTGTCAGCACGGTGAATATCACCAACGTCTATAACACCGTGTATGTGAACAAGAATGTCACTAACATCTCGGTGAATCAGCATTTCGCGAATATGACCGCGCCCCACGCAGTCACTGCCATGCCGCAGAATGCGTTCGCCAGCGGCCGGCCAGTGAAGCAGGTGGGTGTTTCGGTTCCCGCGAATCAAGTTGGGCAGATACAGGCCACGCACATGACCGTAGCTCCCGCGGTTGCGCCGGTCAAACAAGCTCTGGCTCCCACGGCCGGTACGCGGCCCGCGCCACGGCCGCCCGCGCGCGCCGCCAGTGTGCAGGTCGTTGCGAAGAAGACTCCGCCACCGCCGCCGGCGCCGTTCGCAGCCAAGCAGGCCGCTTTGCAGCAGAACGCCGGCCACCCTTTCAACGCTCAAGTTGTTCGCCAGAGCGTGCCGGCGGCCTCCCGCGCGGCAGCGGCGCCCGCCGTGAAGGTTGCGCCCGCCTCGCATCCGGTCACGCCTCAGGTGCACACCGCCCCGCCGGCAGCTCCCGCCAGAACTCCGAACGCTCCCGCGCCGCCGGCAAATAGGCCGCAGCCGCAGGCTCAACCGGCTCCGCAGGCTAATCCGCGGACGGTTCAGCCCAACGCTCCAGCTCCGCCGGCCAACCGGCCACCCGCCGCAGCGCCACCTGCCCGGCCCGCGCCGGAAGCCAATCCAAGGCCGGAGAATCGGCCGCCGGCCGCTGCGCCACCTGCCCGGCCTGCGCCAGAGGCCAATCCGAGGCCGGAAAATCGACCGCCGGCCGCCGCGCCGCCTGCCCGGCCTGCGCCTGAGGCCAGTCCAAGGCCGGCGCAACCTCCGCCGCCGCAGCAAAAACCGCCGGCGAAGCCCACCCAAAAACCCAAGAAGGAAACCGAGAAGGACAAGGAAAAGTAGTCTTGAGTCAGACGGCGGCCTTCGGAGCGTGACTTCGGGGCCGCCCGCTTCAGTCAACCAACCGATTACTAACTTTAGATGTAATTGATAGCCGCCCGCGCGGGGCCTACTATAGGTTCAACGCCCATGCACGAGCTCCGATACTATCTGGAAGTGTTATTGGAACACCAATGCAGCTCCAGCAATGCCGAGTGCCCGGAATGCCAAAGCCTCCAACGCATCTATCAGTTCATGCAGACCGAGCTTTTCTCCACCATTATCTATTCCGAAACGGCGCTTGATCGGCGCCACTCAGCGCAGTCCCCATCGCAACCCCGCGGTAAGCGATCCGCAGTTCCGTTTCGCGGATGAACCGGTCCCACAGTGTATCCGGGTTGGAATCGAACACCGCCTTGGCGCCGCCCGGAAAAATAAACCAAGCGCCCAAGTCCAACTCGTGCTTTAGTTGCGGCTCAGTCCATCCGGAGTAACCCAGGTAAACCCGCACCGTATCGGCATCGCTGGCGGATGCGGACGCAAATGTCTTCTCCAGGTCTTCTTTAGTCGAAGCCACGAAGACGTCTCCAAACACACGTTTTACGTCGCCGGATGGGCTGGATGAGCGCACCAGCGCCAACACCTCGGTTCGGCCTACCGGGCCGCCCGCATATACCGGGTCCGACCGGCGTTTGGCGCCGGCCACCTGATCCAGTACGCGCGAAACCGGAACCTTCGAGCGGCGATTCAGAATCAGCCCTACCACGCCGTCCGCATCGTATTGAACCAGCAGGATAACCGTTTTGGCGAAGTTGGGATCCGGCAGTTCCGGGTTCGCCACCAGCAGCTTTCCCACGCCTAAATCGGCGGGCTGCGTGGATTGCGCCTCCGCCAACCGGACCCCGGTTCCCAGGCACAACACCATAGCCGCAACTGGCAGCCATCGCATTCCTCCATTCTACGCCCGAGGTGGGGTAGGCGCTTTCCTGCCCACTAAATCGCTTCCAGTTCTTCCTCCAGCATCTGCTTTTGCGAAAGGTCCGCGTAGTAGCCGCCCGCCAAGACCAGCTCCGCGTGCGTGCCTTGTTCGACTATGCGGCCATGTTCCAGCACCACGATGCGGTCCGCCTGGCGCACGGTCGAAACGCGGTGCGAAATCAGGATCACCGTGCGGCCGCGCATAGCCTCCGTCAGCCCTTCCAGGATACGCTCCTCGGTCAGCGTATCCACACTCGAAAGCGCATCGTCCAGAATCAGAATGCGCGGATTGCGCAGGATGGCGCGCGCAATCGCCGTGCGCTGTTTCTGTCCGCCCGAAAGCGTGATGCCGCGCTCACCCACCATCGTCTCGTAACCCATGGGGAACGACTCGATATCGCCCGCCAGTCCGGCCAGTTCCGCGGCGCGCCGGATCTCCGCTTCCGTGGCGCTCTCCACGCCGAAGGCGATATTCCCGGCGATGGTCGCGCTGAACAGAAAAGTTTCCTGTGGAACAAATCCGATGTGCCGCCGCAGCTCCGCCGGCGATAGATCGCGCAGGTCGGTGCCATCCAGCAGTACACACCCCTCCGTGGGGTCCATCAGGCGCGGAACCAGGCTGGCCAGCGTACTCTTCCCGGAGCCGGTGTGTCCGACCACTGCCACGGTGGCGCCCGCCGGAATCGTCAGGCGTACGCTATCGAGCGCCCGCCCCGAGGGATACGCCACCGCGACGTCGCGGAATTCAATCTCGCCCCGGACGTGCGCCAGCGCGACCGGATGGACCGGCGCGGAGATGCTGGGCTTTTCCGCGAAAATCTGGTTGATGCGCGCCAGCGAAGCTCCGCCGCGTTGCATCAGGTTCACTACCCATCCCAGCGCGATCATGGGCCACACCAGGATGCCCATGTAGGTATTGAACATCACGAAGCTGCCCAGAGAGATGCGTCCGGCCAGTACCTGCCCTCCGCCATACCACAACACCGCCAAAAACGTAAGCCCGATCAGCGCCTCCAGCAGCGGTTGAAAAACGCCCGAGATGCGCACCAGCCGGATGTTCTCCGCGATGTAAGCCCGGTTCAATTTTTCAAAATGGCGCAGTTCCGCGTCTTCCTGCACGAACGCACGCACCATGCGCACCCCCGCCAGGTTCTCCTGCACCCGGCTGCTGATGTCGGAAAACATGGCCTGGATACGCTCGAAGCGCGCATGAATGGCGCGCCCGAAGAAGATCACCGCCATGCTTACCAGCGGGGCGGGGAGCAATGCCAGTAGCGCCAGGCGCCAATCCACGGTGACCATGATGAGGATCGCCAACAGGAAGGTGAGGCTGGTTTCGGTCCAGTACATGATGCCGGGACCAAGCATCATGCGCACGGCGTTCAGGTCGTTGGTGGCGCGCGCCATGATGTCGCCCGTGCGCATGCGCCCGTAATAGTCCGGTGAAAGCTCCACCAGGTGGCGGAACAAGTCGTTGCGCAGGTCGTATTCGATGTCCCGCGAAATGCCGATCATGATCACGCGCATCCAGTATTGGAATAGCCCCTTCACGGCCGCGAGCGCCACCAGATAACCGGCGAAACGCAGCAATCGGGCGAGGCCGTAAGCGTGCGAAAGCGTATCGATCGCGGATCGGATCACCAGCGGTTGCACGGCGCCGGCCACATCCTTCAGAACGAGCGAGCCCAGGCCCAGCCCAAGCCCCATACGGTAGCGCCACAAATGCACACGGACCGTGCGGAGCGATTCCCACATGCGCTAAATCCCCATGGCGTTGGCCACGGTCTTCATCCATTCCATCAGGAACAGCTTTTGCGCTTCCCGATTGCGCCACCACCCATCTGCGCGGAAATACCTGTCGGGCGCTGCCACTACCCGGACATTCAGGTCCGGAGCGGCGGCGCGGTAGATTCGGCCGGCGCGTGCGGTGTGAAAATCGCTGGTCACTAATAGAAATCGATGCACGCCACGGCGCCGCAAATCCGCCACGATCGAGGCGGCCTCTTCGCGCGTGCTGTGGGCTTCATTAGGCGCGCGGATGAACCAACTCTCCGGGTAGCCGCGTTTCACCGCGAACGCAATCTCCAGGTCGCATTCGTAAAAGCCATAGAGCATGTTCGGGCCACTGACCAGGACCTTTGGCACATACCCTTGCTTGACCAGTTCCGCCGCGCGCACCACCCGATTGCCATAATAATCGCCCGCCAGCACCACCGCCATATCCGCGTGGGCAGGCCCTTGATCGCGCACCAGCAGTCTGCCCAGCGCTGCCAGCCACCACCAGTGCGTGGCCGCCGCTAGCGCCAGCACGATAACGATACAAACAAGGGATTTGAAAAAAAACGAGGACCGGCGCGCCACGAACTACTTCTCGTCCGCGGACTTCTTCTGATCCAGATGGCCGACCGTCTTCAGCCGTTGATAAAGGCGTTCGACTTCAGCCTCGTCCTCCGGCAGCAGCATCCGGTACCGTGGCGCCGGGATTTGCCGGCGGTCCCCGCCGGGCGTCAGGACTTCACCCCAGAACTGGCGGTAAGGAACGCCATCAATGAGCGCGTCGCGGGAAAGACGCCGCAGGTGCCGCTGGAGGCTGTTGCACGAATCCGGGTCGCCGGGGTAAACCAGTATCATCCGCGAATCGTCGAATAGCGTGATGCGCACGATCAGCGGCGCCACCCAGTTTCCGGGACGATCCAGGCGCCGGATATCCATCCACGGCACAATGCGCTTGCCCACCGCCAGATAGCCTTCGTGAATCTCGATGGCGGGTTGCAAGGCCAGCGCCAGCAACAGCGTAGCGCTGAGGAAAAACAGCGCGGCGGGAATGAAAGCGGGTATCCAATCGAGGCCCAGCCAGGCTGAGAAGCCCGCCAAGCCGACGGCGACGATTCCGAACGTTAAATAGTGTCGGGCTGGCGTGTAGCGAGTCATCTTCAAACCCGTCCACTTCTAGACTACTCCCGCGGCGCGCGCCCGTCAATTCCTGGCACGCCAAAGTCGGCGGCGGGGTGATAGAATGCCCATCGCGTGCAAAAAAATACTCTCTTTGCGGAACTGGCCGCCGAATTCCTGGGAACTTTGATCCTGATCATGCTCGGCAACGGCGTGGTCGCCATGGTGGTGCTGTTCGGCAAAGGCACACCCGGCGAAGTCGTGCACGGCGGGTTCACCAATATCACCATCGGATGGGGATTGGCGGTGACCATGGGTTGTTACGTGGCGGGGCGCATCTCCGGCGCGCATCTGAATCCCGCGGTGACCATCGCGATGGCCCTCTTCCGCGGTTTCGCCTGGCGCAAGGTTGCGCCGTACATGCTGGCGCAGGTGGCGGGCGCGTTCCTGGCGGCGGCGCTGGTGTTTTGGAACTACCTGCCGGCATTCCATGCGGCCGATCCGCACCTGGACCACACCGCCGGCGTCTTCACTACCTTCCCGGCGTTCCCGGAGGTGCCCAGCGCCGGCCTGTTGGATCAGACCATGGGAACGGCCATCCTGCTGTTCATGGTGATGGCGCTGACCGACACGCGCAATCAGCCTCCCGGAGCCAATTTGACGCCGGTCCTGGTGGGCGCCGTGGTGGTGGCCATCGGCATGTCGTTCGGCGGGATGCACGGGTATGCCATCAACCCGGCGCGCGACTTCGGACCGCGGCTGTTTACGGTGGTTGCGGGCTTCAAGAACAACGGGCTTACGGACGGGAGCATGGTCTTCTGGGTGCCGATCGTGGGGCCGATTCTTGGGGGCATCATCGGTGCGGCGGCGTATGATTGGGGCGTGCGCCGGTTCCTGCCAAATGATCGGCCTGGATCATAGCGAGCCTGTACTAAGTGCATCACTCTTGGCGATGGCTCCGGAATAGAGCTGCAAGAACTTCGGTGCTGGACCAAGTAGACCGTCAATGAAGGATTCCAGTGATGTTGCCGATTTTCTGGAAACTAGTCTCCTATCCCCGATAACAATTGCCCCCAACCTTGCAGATGTTCTTCGGCTGCAGGCCCGCTCTCCAGCGAGTCCAGCCGGCTGAAAAGCCGGCTGCGGGCAGGATTGCCCGCCCTCCAAGTCGGTTACGCGATTGCAGTTTCACCGAGATCCCCGGATCGGACAGTCACTCCGGATCGTAGCGCCACAGAAACCGTGCCGGATGCCGCCAGAGCTCGCGTCCCAGTGCGGCCACCAGCTTCCTGCGTCCGCTGGTGTCCAAGTTGCGCGCGCGTATCGCCAGCCACAAACCCAGCGCGAAGGATACGCCGAAATTCAGCAGCCCGGTGGCCGCCAGCCCCAGGAGCGCCCAGAAGATATCGCGCCAGAGCACCACCCCGCTCCATGCGAGCGAACTCACGGCATAAGTCAGCGATGCGCTCGCCAGGGTGATGTGCCGGACCTCCACCGGCACACCCGCGAAGACACTGACAAATGGAAGCAAACCCAGCAACAAGCCCAGGCATACATATCCCACTACTCCGCTGAGATGTTGCTCGACGATGCGCGCCAGGTCCACCGCCCCTTCCGCGCCCAGAGACCTGCGCAGTCCGCGGCTTTGCGCAAGCGCTGCCGGAAGGCGGTGCAGAGCCATCCAGTTGGCGGTCCATCCGGCAGCCAGGCTGGAGAGCCAAAGGAAGCACCCGGTAAGCGCCGCAAACGGAATGGTCAAGGACCGCCACAGGTTCATGGACGTGAGGCCGTGCAGCGCGGCTTCGCGGGTAAGGAAGGGATTGCCGATTTTCCATTGCATGAAGAAGTCGATCAGGATCGACATGGGAATGGCGCCCAGCAAGTTTCCGATGGTGACAATGGTTTGCGTGCGGGTGATGGCGGCGACCACGTTCACCTCGGACCGCATTCCGTCGTCTTTCTCCAGCGCCGCGCCGAGCGCCGCGGCCGTCATGGAGGGCATTTTCGAGGCCAGCATCCAGCCCAGAAACTGCATTAGCACAAAGCTGGCGGTGTAATTCGCGCTATGCGCGATTCCGATCCACAGGGGCGCCAGAGCCATCGAGCCGAAAACGTATTTGAATAGGGCGGTGAAAGCCGTGATGCCTCCGGCTCCGATAGCTCCGTAACCCATCTTCCACCACTCGGACCGCGACCCGGCGATATAATGCTCGCCGCTCTTGCCGGTGTGCATCACGATCTGGCCCGCCAGACGGTTCAGGCTGTTCCGGGCCAGGTTGTGCAGGCCGCGTTCTGCGGCGAAACCGCGCACCAGCATGAATGCAAACACGCGCCCATCTTCTCGCCCCGAACTCAGCCGCAGTAGAGCGTCCATCCTTTCCAATTGCGCAATAACCAGATCCAGGCGAAAGACCAGATCCGAGGAAACGCCGATCTCCTCCATGCGCGCGTGGGAGATGCCGGCGGATACCCGGCAATTGAAAATGGTTTCGCTTAACTCATCGCGGGTATCCGCGCCGCCGGGCGAGCGCGCGAACTGGTTCGCGGCATCCAGCAGGTTCAGGAAGGGAGAGTCGGCTTCACACCGGTGCGGCATCACCTTCATGACGCCCCTGGATAGGCCGATGGACGCGGCCCGGACCGCCAGCAGGCGGATGGCGGCGAGCATGTGGCCGGTCGAATTGCCCAACAAATCGCGCCACTCGGAGACGTCCGTTTCATCGAGGCTGGCGACCCATGCGGCATCCGCGGCATCCAGGTTCATAACATGGAGCGCCGCGTACAAGTCGAGTTCATCTTCCAACTGCGGCAGGATGCGCCGCTTGAGGCGCGCGATCAGTTCGCGTGGCAGCGAGGTGGCCTCCGCGAATCCCGCCTCCGAATACAGCCGGGCGGGGCACGCCTTGCCCCATATTTGCCGGAATCTCAGCGCGGCGTCGGGCAGCTTGCGCAGGCCTTTGGCCAGATGGCGGAGGCGTTCGGTGCGTATCTCCGGCGGGGCGAGCTTGAGCCATGCCAGGGTGTTTTGGAGCCACTGGCGCTCGCTCTCCTCACCCTGATCCAGAGGCAGTAGCGCGAGGGCTTGCACTGGATCGTCCGGTATGGCCTGCATCCCTTGATGATCGCGCAAAGGCGGCGCGGAGCGGCTGCGGAGTTAGTTCGACGGCTGTTCAGGCGGGCGGAGGCGCTTGGCAAGATCGTCAATCGCGCGCTGCTGAGCCGCTTGCGTATTCAGAGTTTCAAGATTTTCGCGGTCGAGACGGTTGGCCCAGCGAGTCAGCGCGGCGAGCTCCGTCGCGGTCGTGCCAGTGGTTTCGGCGATGCGGTCCATGCGCCGTTCCAGGGCGCCCATGCGACGGCCCATGGCATCGTCCAGAACATCGATGCGATGGCCCAGTTCTTTGCGCAGCTCCGAAAAATCGGTAGCGAAGGAGACGGCCGCAGCTCCCATCCGCTCGGCGAAATCCTGGCGGATCGCTACAACGGCTGACGCCAAGCGGTCATTGAACTCCTGGCGGATCGCTACAACGGCTGACGCCAAGCGGTCATTGAACTCCTGGCGGATCGCTACAACGGCTGACGCCAAGCGGTCGGCGAAATCCTGGCGGATCGCTTCAACCGCGGTCGCCAAGCGGTCGGCGAACTCCGTCCGGAGTTCATCCAATCCCTTGGCGAACTCTACCCGGAGGGCTGCCGACAGAGTCTCGTTGTTGCTTGCGATTTCCTCGCGCACGATGCCGCGGACTTCCTCGCGCACGACGCCCCGGACTTCCTCGCGCATGACGGCGCGAATTTGATTGAGATCTTCCTGGGTCATGTGGGCTGGCGCCTCACATCAGTGTCGCACACTTCCCGCGAACCTGTCTGCGCTATAATGACAATTGCGTTTCCCCGCTCTCGGGTATTCCTATGTTCCTCAGCATCAAAGAGATGGAGTTGCGGAAGGTTCGTTTCGACGAAACTTACGCACCCGGAGAGTTGGATTTGCAGCAGGATGAAATCTGGCAGGCGAGTCCGCTGCACGCGCAGGGTACGGCCGAATTACTGGCCAACACCGAAGGCGAAGTCCGCATCCAGGGCCGCTTCGAGGTGCGTATGGAAGCGGAATGCGACCGCTGCCTGGGCCGTGCGCAATTTCCGCTCGATACCGGTTTCGACCTGTTCTACCGGCCGGCGTCTTTCATTGCGCGGGAGGAAGAAGCGGAGATCGACGAAGGCGAAGCTCAATTGGGCTTCTACCAAGGCGGCGGGATGGAGTTGGAAGATATTTTACGGGAGCAAATCCTGCTGGCGATGCCCATGCGGCGCGTCTGCGGCGAGGATTGCAAAGGGATCTGTCCTGCGTGCGGCCGGAACCGCAATGAAACGCCGTGCGACTGCAAGGAAGACCTCGCCGGTAACCGGTGGGGCGCTTTACAAAGTCTGAAAGACCTGAAAACATTTTGAATGCCCCGCAGTTCCGGGGTAAACTCTTTGAGGTACCGAAATGCCGAATCCAAAACGACGCCACTCTTCGCGGCGGACGCAAAATCGCCGTGCGCACGACGCGCTGAAAACCCCTGGAATGTCCGAATGCCCCAATTGCCATGAGCCCAAGCTGCCGCATCGCGTGTGCCCGCACTGCGGACAATACAAAGGCCGCGAAGTAGTGGAAGTCGAGCAGGAGTAGCCACCTGCCCAATATGGTCACCATTGCCGTCGATGCAATGGGCGGAGATAACGCCCCAAAAGCGGAAGTCGAAGGGGCCGTCGAGGCGGCCAGAACGTTGGGGATCAGGGTCATCCTGGTTGGGCGGCAGGAAGTTCTGCGCGGCGAGTTGCAGCGGTACGACGATTACCGCGGCTTGCCTATCGAGGTGGTCCACGCGCGCGAGCAGATCACCATGGAGGATAGCGCGGCGCGCGCCGTGCGTTCCAAACGCGAGAGCTCCCTTCGCGTGGCTTCCCGCCTGGTGCGCGACGGCATCGCCCAGGGATTCGTCTCGGCCGGCAACACCGGCGCCGTCATGGCCACCGCCAAGATCGTGCAGGGCGTAATCCACGGCGTGGAGCGTCCCGCGCTGGCAGGCATTTTCCCGACGCTCATCGGCAAGCCTGTGGTGGTGATCGACGTGGGCGCCAACGTGGATTGCTCCCCGCGCATGCTGGCGCAGTTCGCGGT
This sequence comes from Bryobacteraceae bacterium, assembly GCA_049516155.1. GTDB lineage: Bacteria > Acidobacteriota > Terriglobia > Bryobacterales > Bryobacteraceae > Bog-159. The sequence continues at coordinate 8,788 of JBEKTJ010000043.1, read as the reverse complement.
CATGGGCGAGATCTATTCCCGCGTAGTTCTGCACCAGGAGCGCCCCAAGGTAGGACTGCTGTCGATCGGCGAGGAAGAGCATAAAGGCAACGACGCCACCCGCGGCGCGACACCCTTGCTCAAGAGCCTGCCTCTCGATTTCGTGGGCAACGTGGAGGGCCGCGATATATACACCGGCAAGTCCGACGTGATTGTGTGCGATGGGTTTATCGGCAACGTGGCGCTGAAGGTCAGCGAAGGGCTGGTGGACATGGTGAAGCAAATGCTGCATGAATCGCTGAACGCCACTATTACGCGGCAGATGGGAGCGTTGCTGGCGCGCGCGGCTTTCGCCGACTTCAAAAAGCGCGTGGACTACTCCGAATACGGCGGTGCGCCCCTGTTGGGTGTGCGCGGCATCTGCATCATTTGCCACGGACGTTCCAACGCGAATGCCATCAAGAACGCCATCCGGGTGGGCGCGGAGTTCTCCGGCGGCAAGGTCAACGAGCGCATTGAGGACGAGTTACACCAATGGGCTGCCGAACACGTCGCCTTCTAACCGCCGTGGCGCACGCACTCGTGTGTGCCACGCCCGCACTCGTGGGGACGCTGCTTTTTCTTTTTCCCGTCGCGGCGCAAGGACCCAATAACGTAAATTGGACGTTCTCGCTGCAACCCGCGTCCGCAGCCCCCGGATCGAAGGTGCTGGCGCGTATCGAAGGGCGGCTCGACCCGGGATGGCACCTCTATTCGATGACCAGCGCGGGAGCCATCCCGACCACCATCAAAGTGGCGCCGAATGCGGCCATCCAGAGGGTGCGTGTATTCCAGGCCCCCCCAAAGAAGGCTTACGATTCGAACTTCCAGCTCGATACGGAGACTTACGAAGGCTCCGCCGTCTTCCTGCTGGAACTGCAATTGAAGCCGGACGCTGCGCCGGGCCCCTCTGAAGTTTCCGCGGAATTGCGCTTCCAAACCTGTAACGATAAGGTGTGCATTCCACCGCGGCGGCGCACCGTGAACGCGACATTGACGGTTGACCCGGCGGCGCACGGGGCCGCCCCACTCATTCCCCCGGGATATGCTGAAGCGGCCGGGCCGCCCAAGGCCAGTTCGGACACCCAGAGCCTGGGAGCTTTCCTCCTGGTCGCATTCGGCTTCGGCTTGGCGGCCATCTTCACGCCCTGCGTCTTCCCCATGATCCCCATCACCATGTCGTTCTTTCTGAACCGGCAGGGAACGCGGCGCGAAAGCCTCTTTCACGCGGCGCTGTTCTGTCTGGGGATCGTAGTGCTGTTTTCGGGACTGGGACTGCTCACCACGGCTATTCTGGGTCCGTTCGGCGTGGTGCAGCTCGGTTCGAATCCCTGGGTTAACGGTTTCATCGCGCTGGTCTTTCTGGCCTTCGGGTTGAGCCTGTTGGGCGCGTTCGAGATCACCATCCCCTCGTCGGTGCTGACCAGCCTGGATCGCGGCACGCAGAAGGGCGGTATCGCCGGCACCCTGCTGATGGGGCTGACGTTCGCGCTTTCCTCGTTCGCCTGCGTCGGGCCGTTTATGGGTACGCTCCTGGCGGCCTCGGTGGGCAGTGGCGGCGCACGGCCGCTGCTGGGTATGCTGACCTTCGCAGCGGGCTTGGCGCTGCCGTTTTTCCTGCTGGCGCTGTTTCCGTCGTACCTGAAACGCCTGCCCAAGAGTGGCGGCTGGTTGGCGCGCGTGAAAGTGGTGATGGGATTTATAGTGCTGGCCGCCATGCTGAAGTTTCTGGCCAGCGTGGACCAGGTGCTGCAATGGAACGTCATCACGCGCGAACGGTTTCTGGCGGCCTGGATCGTCCTGTTCGCTATGGCGGGACTTTATCTGCTGGGCTTCCTGCGACTGGAAGGCATTGCCAAGGATGAGCCGATGGGGCTGGGCCGCCTGCTGACGGGAATGGTATTCATGATCTTTGCCATCAGCTTGGTACCGGGGATGTCCGGCGCCAAACTGGGCGAACTGGACGCCTACATACCGGTAGCCGCGGAGGGCGCCACAGGCAGCCCCGGGAACGTGAGCGGGTTGGTGTGGATGAAGAACCAGTATCGCGAAGCCCTGATCCGCGCGCACAGCGAAGGCAAGCTGGTATTCGTCAACTTTACCGGCTATGCCTGCACCAACTGTCACTGGATGAAGGCCAACATGTTCACCAGGCCGGAGATCGCGGGCGCGCTGCGGAACTTCGTGCTGGTGGACCTATACACGGACGGCACGGACGACGCTTCCGAGCAGAACCAGAAGTTGGAAGAGTCGCATTTCCAGACTATTGCCATACCGTATTACGCGATTCTGGACGCCGATGGGAACGCCATCGCGACTTCCGCAGGCATCACCCGGGATGCGGGCGCGTACCTGGCGTTCTTGCAGAAGGGCAGTGCCGGCAAACTAGCGGCGCCGGCTGAAAGCGCGCCGAGCGATCTGGCGGCCCTGCCGGCGACCACGCTCGACGGCGCGGCCATCGACACTGCCGCGCTACGGGGCAAAGTGGTCGTGTTAGACTTCTGGGCAACCTATTGCGTGCCCTGCGTGAAGGAGATTCCGAGCTTCAACCGCCTGCACGCGCAATATGCCGACCGCGGCGTGGTGGTGCTGGGTGTATCTATGGACGTGGATGGCGGCGCGCCGCTGGTGGAATCGTTTCTCAAGAAGCACCCTATGAAGTACCGAGTGGTGCTGGGCGAGGAGAAAGCTACGGATCTCTTCCACTTGAGCCAGTTGCCTGTGACGGTGGTCTTCGACCGCCACGGAAAGGCGCTGCAACGCTTCGAAGGCTATACCCCCGCGGATGCGCTGGAGACCGTAGTCAAGACGGCGCTGTAAGACAGGCCTCCTGGCCTGTCCGCACGTGGTAGATCATGAGACGTACCACACATCGGAAACCGGCCCGAAAGGCCAAGAAGAGCTACACCCTTTCTCCCGAAGTCGGTGGATTTCCTCGAAACCCTGCGCAAGAAACGCCGCGCGCGCTCGATCTCGTTCGTCCTGGAGGAGATCCTGCAGGCCGCTCGCCGCGAAGCCGAATTAGCAGCCATCAATCAGTCGGTCACCGCCTATTCCAACTCCTCAAGGAGGATTCCTGAGTGCCATCGGTCCCGAAGTATCCGCTTCGCGGCGAGATCTGGTTTGCTCATTTGCCCACCGACCCGGCCGCAAAAGGAATACGCCCGGTTGTGATCGCCTCGGTCGACGCGCGCAACCGCAACGAACGGGCTGACTCGGTGCTGGTCTTTCCGCTAACCACAAGCGTTCGCGGGGACGCCGCACTCATGTTTTTCTGGCAGCCGGCGAAACAGGCCTGCAGTCGGACTCCGAGGCTCGCGCGGAAGATATCGTGAGGTACACAAAGAGGGCTTGTCGGAGCCGCATGGCAGACTCCGGGCGTTGAGCGACAGGCGGGTCTGCGAGTTAGCGGCAAAAGTGCGCATAGCGATGGGTTGCGCCCCGTAGCCTGCATAGCTTCGTGGTCGTGGTAAGATACCGTTGGCCTGCCGGCTCTTGCACATCAAGGGCGGAAACGGAAAAAAACGATGGTGCGCATGGCGATTACTTTTCTCTTCGGCTGTTTCACTGTGGCCGCGTTTGCGCAGCAGCCGGGAATCGGCGCCGACAGCCCCGCATTTACGACATTCGATGTCGCCGGCGCCGGCACGGGCCCCGGCCAAGGAACCATCGTGGTGGGCATGAATGCGACGCAACAGATTACCGGCTACTATGTGGATGCGGCCAATGTGGCGCATGGCTTCGTGCGGGCCGCGAGCGGAACGATAACTACTTTTGACGCGCCAGGAGCTGCCTCCAACATCTACGGCACTATGGCCGCTTCCATCAACGCTGCCGGTGTGATCGCGGGATCCTACGCCGATGCGAGCGAGGTCTTTCACAGCTTCATTCGCGCCGCCGACGGCGTGATAACTACGTTCGACGTTGCCGGCGCCGGCACGGCCGAGTATCAAGGCGACTGGGCCGCTTCGATCAATACATCGGGGGTGGTCGTAGGGTCGTACGTCGATGCGGAAAACCTGGATCACGGCTACCTGCGCGCCGTTGGCGGCGCCATCACCACATTCGATGCACCCAGCGGCGGCGGAAACCCATGCCCGGCGACCTACCCGTCTTCCATTAATGCGGCTGGGACTATCGTGGGAAACTGCTCTTTGGGGCTCAATCTTGAATTCAGCTTCGTGCGTGCCGTTAACGGAGCCATGACCGCTTTCGAAGTGGAGGGCGACGAGCCCACAGACGCCGAGATGATCAACGACACGGGCTCCATCACGGGGTATTTCTACGATCCGGCCAAGGATGTGCTTCACGGCTTTGTGCGAGATCCAAGTGGAGACATCACCATATTTCTTGTTCCCGGCTCGGGCACGGCCCTTGGCGAGTACCAGGGTACCAGACCGATCGCGATCGGCCCGGCGGAGGTTTCAGTGGGATACTACACGGATAGCAGCTACGTATATCATGGATACGCGCGCCACAGTGATGGCCAAACGGCCCGGTTCGATGCTCCCGGAGCGGGAAGCTCCGCAAATCAAGGGACGGTCGCCACGGCCATCAATCAAGCGGGCGTGATAGCCGGATATTATCTGGATGCAGCTTCTATCTTCCACGGTTTCGTGCTGACACCGTGAGTACTTTTGCTCCGCACTCAGGTAGGATTCGAATGGCGGAGACGCTGGGTCTCGAACCCAGACGCCCCGGAGGGCCCTCCCGTTTCGAGCGGGCTGCCGCTAGGCCGTAACTCGGCTTACGTCTCCGCATTGGAGCGCCGGGTGGCCGTCGAAGCCACTAACGCGGGATTTGCAGTCCCGCCGCTCCTCCACTTTGCGTTCCGGCGCGTGGTGCGCCCCCTGGGACTTGAACCCAGATACCCGAAGGTCACAGTTTTTGAGGCTGCTGCGTAAACCGTTCCGCCAGGGGCGCATAACTTGGTGGGCCTGGAGAGACTCGAACTCTCATGTCCGAAGACGCCAGTTTCTAAGACTGGTGTGTATGCGATTCCACCACAGGCCCATGGCACTCCGGGGCCGATTCGAACAGCCAATTGTGGGTTTGGAGGCCACTTGCGTCACCATCCGCATCCGGAGCGCACTGGTAGGGAGAGCGGCAGCGGCTTCGACCACTCACCTATCTCCCCAATGTCAAAGAACTTACACGAATTCATGGCTTGGCGGAAGGCCGGCGAGTCAAGCGGCATTCGGGCATTGCAGTCTACGGCCGAAAATCCTGGCAGGCTGCATGCCTACGCCACTAACGGGCCGGCAATTACCAATACAGTAACGATGAGAGTGGATAGCTGGACAGGCAGGAGCAACAGAGGGTGCGAGTTTTTGTTGCGGTGTCCATAAGTTGATCGTACAACAACGTGTGACTCGGAGTCAATAGCTATTAGTCATTAAAAGCGGATTAAAGCCAAGCCGGCGAGCGCCCGCGGATCGAAGCGCGGTCCCGCATTTTGAAATGGAAATGGAAAGGGGAACGGGCAGATACTCAACCAGAAAAGTCGGGCCAATATTGCGCTTGTTTCAGAACGCGGTGCTTATCCGTCGACTCCGCGAAACCGCCATTCATCAACCGGCCAAGACCGAAACCGGTCCCCTATTTCTTACGTCGTTAACTGCTGGCGGAAGCGGCAGCGGCGCCTAATTGCGAGTTCGTATCGCTCCAGATTGCGCTGATGCTAGCCCCGGAGCTGATGAAAAGCGCCGCGGACGCCAACGCCACGAAAGCCATCAACAATGTGTACTCGATCAAATCCTGGCCTTGCTGGTCTTGCCAAAACTCCTTAATAACTTTCAACATGGAGATCTCCTCTGAATGAAGTTTCGAAACTGGACCTCGGACAGAATCCAGCCGATATCATTCTGCCTGCAACTTGAGTTAGCAGGCAAGGCTCCCTATGGATAACGCTAACCTACGTTAGGCGACCGTTAGGTGTACCAGCGCCACTAATTAAGACGGAGAGGAGAGTCCACACGCGCGCGCTTCGAACTTGTCCTCTTCTTGTACGATACGCGCGAAGGCCATCGCGGGTTCGTGCGCAAAGGCGCAGATCCATTCGCCGCGCGCGGCCTGCGACAGCCACTCGAGCTTGCTGTTTATCGATTGAATCGGATCCAGATCGAAAGCCGCCACCCAGGTGGGCGTGACGTGTGCGGCAGTGGGGACCAGGTCCGTGAGAAAGCAGAACGTCCGGCCGGCCGAGGAGGCCGTGATCACCATCATATCGGGCGTGTGCCCCGGCGCCACCCGCAACCACACGCCGGGCGCAACTTCGGCATCCGCATCGAGCAGCCGCATGCGGCCGGTGTCCACCAGCGGATCGTAGTTCGCATCGATGTACGCCACGCTATCGCGCGGATGCCGCCTGTGAGCGTGCTCCCACTCGCCGCACCGCGTATAATAAAGCGCACGGGGGAATGCGGGCCGCGCAACGCCTTGGGTCAGGATGGTGTTCCAGCCGCAATGGTCCCAGTGCAAGTGGCTGTTCACCACGATGTCGATGCGCTCGGGATCGATGCCTGCCGCCGCAATGGCGTCATGCAGCGGCACGGCCGCGGACGGCAGTTTCATGCGGTCACGCCGGCGCGCATCCAGCTTGTCGCCGCCGCCGGTATCCAGCAGGATGGTGTGCTCGCCGGTCTCCACGATGTAGCAGTTGAAGCCCAGCGGCAAGCGGTTCAGATCGTCCGGCGGCGACTTGCGGCTCCACAGCGTCTTGGGAACCACGCCGAACATCGCGCCGCCATCCCACCAGTAGATATCCTCGCGCACCAGGGTGATCCGGAAGGCGCCCAGATCGATTGCGGGCGGGACGGACATGCGCTACAGGCCGCGCACCAATTTACGGCCGCGCTCAAACAGGTCCGCGGCGTCCTCTACCAGTTGCCGCCCTTTATCGATCATCTCCTTGCTGCGGTCGTAGACTTCTTTACCGGTGTCGGTGACGGCTTCTTTGCCCTGCTGGGTCTTATCGGAAATGAGTTGCCGGGTTTTCTTGCCGCTTTGCGGCGCCAGCAATATGGCGGCGGTCATACCCACCACCGCGCCGGCGACAAACCAACCGATGTTGTTCGCCAGATTGTCTAGCGTGTCTTCGTGATCGGACATGCGGATCCTCCGTGTTTCAAACTTCCATTTTATGTCATTGGGGATTATGCTGGAGACATGCCGCTACAACCGGACGATTCGCACGAAATGGACATGGTGACGCTGTTCAGCTCATCCAATCATGACGCGGAGATGGAAGCCACGCAAATCCACGGCATGTTGGAGTCGAATGGCATCCCATCCATATTAGTGGGGAACAGCACGCTTCCGGTGCTGGCATTCGAGGTCCAGGTACCCAAAGAGAAACTGGAAGAAGCGGAGCGCGTTCTGGCTGCGGCGCAGGCGGCTGGCCCGGCAGCGGCGGCGGAAGCGGAATTGGCTGGGGAAGAAACTGCGTAGTCGAAGTTCGTTCTAAAACGTGGCCCCATAGCTGCTAGGTTTCCGCCATGCGCATTGCCGCGGCTATTGTCCTGTTCGCCTGCACTGGCTCCGCGCAGTTCAAAAGCACCGCTCCGCTGGTAGTTGCGCCCACCACCGTTACGGATTCCAAAGGCCATTACGTAGACGGCCTTACGCCCGACGATCTGATTCTCTACGACAACAATGTGCCGCAAAAGATACAAATGGATTGGATGATGTATCCGATCGATCTGGTGGTCGCAGTGCAAACCAGCGACAACTCCGGAGCGGTGATCGATAAGCTGGGTGGCACGGGCATTCTGTTTACGCAGTTGCTGGCGGCGGATGCCGGCGAGACGGCGGTAATCTCGTTCGGCGACGAAGTAAAAGTCCACCAGGACTTCACCGGCAGCGCGGACCTGGTGATTCACGCACTGCGCATGCTGCGCAAGGAAGGCGGCGACGCCCATGCACTGGATGGCTTGCGCGAGGCGCTCCTGATGTTGGAAAAGCGGCCGCCCGGGCGGCGGCGAATCATCCTCATGATCGCGGAGAAGCGCGATCATGGCAGCCAGGCGAAACTGCCCGATGTGATGGAGCAAGTGGAGCGCCTCAACGCCGCGGTATATTGGCTGACCTATTCGCCTATGTTGCAGCCGTTTACGGTGAAGCCGAAGACCGCCGAGGATGAAAAACCTGAAGAACAGCGCATCAAGCGCCCGCAATGCTCTTATTGCCCGGCGCCCGACGATACCCCGGTTCCTCCCGATTTGGGACCCGGCGGGCTGCTCTATACGCTGGGCGAGTTGGTGCGGTTGAAGAAGCCGGATCTTGCCAGCGTGTTTGCGAAGACTACCGGTGGGCGAACCTTGAATTTTCTGAAAAAGAACGCGTTGGAGGAGGAAATTCAACTGGTCGGCGAAGAGGTCCATCGCCAGTACATCCTCAGCTTCGAACCGAAGGGCGGCGAGCCGGGGAGATTTCACGCGATCCGAGTCGCGGTGAAGGATAGGCCCGAATTGCGCGCCAGCACGCGCGATGGATACTGGGCGCTGCAGTAGCTTTCTTTCTTAGGGCGGGCAAGCGCGTGTTACCTTGAATCATTGCCCCGCCACCCGCATTTCAGCGCCTATCTGGCGCTGGCTGCCGTCTGCTTCTTCTGGGGAACCACCTACCTGGGCATCCGCATGGCGTTGGAGACGTTCCCTCCGATACTGCTGGTGTGCGCGCGGTTCGTGATTTCCGGCTCCCTCATGCTAGCGGCCATCGCGCTGCGCGGAGGAGAATTGCCGCGCGGCCGCGACCTCCGTGCCGCATGCCT
>JBEKTJ010000042.1:0-39000 GCA_049516155.1 Bryobacteraceae bacterium | reverse complement strand
TTGGCGATCTCGTACCCGTGAAGCTGGCCGTGACGGGCCAGCATCTTCAGGATCAACATATAAAGGGTGCCGGGCGGGATTTCGTCGCGTCGCTGGTTCTCTGCCATAGTTAGACTATGCCAGTGTCCCACGTGCTGGGCGGGTCTGTCAAGCCGGCCGGAAGAGCCGTTCCGAACCTTGCGAGAGCAGCACCCAAAGCCCATAGATGCCCAGCGCGGTCCCGAATGGCACGTGGATCAGGTCCAGGACGGAGAGCACGATGGTCAAGATGCGCGCCCACGACCGGAATTGCAGCAACCCGATTCCAGCGATCACACCGGGCAGCGAAATCACCAGCAGGACGAAGAAGATGAAGGCGCCGATGCCGCCCAGTATGGGGACGGAGATGTGCGCTTGGCCCGAGTAGTCGGTCGCGCCGATCAAGCCGGCGATACCGCCGAACAGCAATAACATGCCCAGTGCCAGCAATATTCCCAGGCATCCGAAAACAATGTGCAGTACGCCGAGTATCTTGACGTGTTGTTCCATGGCTGCTTATTGTAGGTCCAAGCCCCGACATTAGCAACCGTTCTCTCACACAGCACTAGACAGACGCGTGACAAGGAGTATAATCAGGCCATGCCAGTTACTCAGAAGCACGATCCGGAATTCCTTCACGCTGCGTTAATCGGGTTGCAGCACATGCTGGGCGCTATTGAACAGCGCATCGGCGACATACGCAGTCTGCTTGGAGGGCACCCGGCTGCTCCCAAGGCTGACGCGCCCGCGTCCGGCGCCAAGAAGCGGACCATGAGCGCCGCCGCCCGCAAGCGTATCGCCCTCGCTCAAAAGAAGCGCTGGGCCGCCTACAATGCCGCGAAGGCCAAGCCGGCCGCGCCCAAACCACCCAAGCGCAAGCTGAGTGCGGAGGGCCGCGCGCGCATCATCGCCGCCACCAAGAAGCGTTGGGCAGCCTTCCATAAGTCCCAGCAAGCACCCAAAGCGGCCAAGAAAGCTGCGAAAAAGGCTGTGAAGAGCGGGGCTCCGAAGGCGCCGGAGGCGACCGCTCCGCCCACCGTGACCGCCGCCGCGGAATAGGCAGAACGGTCCTACGGGCTGTCTGCGGGCCTGTCTGCCACCATAACCAGTCGGTGTTGGGAGATGCTAATATCTCCCCATGCACGACTCTAATCCCCAACGCCGCGAGATCCTGGGCGCGCTCGTCGGCGCGTCTCTGGCATCCGCCCTCCCCGCCGCCGCGCAAACTCAATCCGGCGGCATGCTCTATCGCACCCTCGGCCGCACAGGTGAGCGTGTCTCCGCCATCGGACTCGGCGGCTACCATATGGCCGTCCCGACAGACGAACAGGACGGCATTAAAATCGTCCGCACCGCCGTCGACAGCGGCATCAACTTCCTCGACAACTGCTGGGACTACCACGATGGCAAGAGCGAAGTCTGGATGGGCAAAGCCCTGCGCGACGGCTACCGCCAAAAAGTCTTCCTCATGACCAAGTTCGACGGGCGCACCAAACAATCCACCGCCAGCCAGATCGACGAGTCCCTGCAGCGCTTCCAAACCGACCGCATCGACCTGATGCAATACCACGAAAACATCCGCATGGAAGATCCCGACCGCTTCTTCCATGACGGTCCCCTGGAGGCGCTGCTGGAAGCCAAGAAGGCCGGCAAGATCCGCTATATCGGCTTCACCGGCCACAAAGACCCCGCCGTGCATCTGCGCATGCTGGAAGTCGCCGAACAAAACGGCTTCCATTTCGACACCGCGCAAATGCCGCTGAACCTGCTGGACGCGCACTTCCGCAGCTTCGCCAAGCTCGTGGTTCCCAAGCTTGTGGCGCAGGGCATCGGCGTCCTGGGCATGAAACCCATGGCCTTCGGCAACCTGCCGCAACACGGCCTGGCCACCGGCATCGAGTGCCTGCATTACGCCCTGAACCTGCCCACGTCGGTAGTCATCACCGGCTGCGACACCATGGAGCGCCTGCACCAAGCCCTGGAAGCCGCGCGCACGTTCAAGCCGCTGACGGAAACCCAACTGTCGGCGCTCTTGTCGAAGACCAGGGATGCGGCCCTTACAGGAAAGCTGGAGCCATTCAAGACCACTTCCCAATTCGACGGCACCGCGCAACACCTAAGCTGGATGGGGTAGCGCGCGCTTGGAGGGCGGGCAATCCTGCCCGCAGCCGCCTTTCAGGCGGCTTGCAGCATTGTCGGCCGGTCCTGCCACACAGGCAAACCGGCTTCCGTCTATGACCCAACCGCGGGCCCGCCTGGCGTGAAACCCAGTAATAATGAAACACTCAGCGCGTTCATTTTCGAAATTAAAGTTCGTCGCTCCATCTAACCACCCACAAACTACTTACTAAATCCAGGCCCTTCCGGTAAGCCGTGTTCATATTCCCACCGCCCTATAATTAAGTCAGGACGGGCAAACTATCCCTACTTACCAAGAAAGGCCATCCAACGATGTTAATCTGTGACAAGCAGCACGAAGCCAATCAGCAAAACGCGCAGCAATCCACCGGCCCCAAGACCCCCGAGGGTAAGGCCGCCGTGCCCCTCAACGCCCTCAAATACGGCCTTCGCGCCCGCGACCTGCTCCTCCCCCGCGACGACCCCGAGGAATGGCAGTTCTAGTTATACCTTGACCCCATCGAGCGCACCGCCCGACCCCAATGCTCACCAACCCACAATCCATCCCCCTCTTAAGAACCAACCACATGGGTTTGATCGTTCAGATTTTATCCGCCCTTGATCCGCGTTCATCGGCAGTTGTCTCTTCTTGCCGCACCCCGCACAAAGGTCTAAAATAGGATTCTTGCCATGAAAAGCCCCGTCCTGCTTTCCGTAATCTGCCTCGCCATTCTGCCGGCCGCCGCGCCCGCTCAGGTTTCCGGCACGGTCAATGTCCAAATCGCCAACCAGATCGACTCACAGTCCGGCGTGAACGGACGCCTTCAGCTACCCATGTCCACGTCCTTTCAATTGGCCCCCTGGAGCTACCAGTTCTTCTCCCAGGTGCCCAACGCCGCCACCCCTCTGGGCGCAATGTACCCCTGGCACACGCGCGTGCAGGTCATCTCCACCGGCATTCCTCTCACCGCTCCCGATACCTGGGACTTCACCGAGCTCAACGCCATGTTCGCGCCCATCCAAGGCGCCGCCGACCACAGTCCCGAGTTCCAGATCGGCACGGCCCCCGCGTATTTGAGTGACGCCAACGGCTATATCCTGCCCGCCAGTTTCCCGGATTTCGCCCAAATGAGCGCCAACCTGGTGCGCTATTACAATACCGGCGGCTTCACCGATGCCGGAAATTTCTTCCACAGTCCCACACCCTATCCCGTCACCTGGTGGGGCATCTTCAACGAACCGAACGGCAACGGACTCACTTCTCAGCAGTATGTCGATCTCTACAATATGGTGGCGCCCGCCATGGCCCAGGTCGATCCGTCCATCAAGTTCCTGGCGGTCGAGCTATCCGACTACGGCAACCAGGCCGAAACCTACCTGCCAGCTTTTGTCTCGGGCGTCACCGCCCCGGTGGACGTGCTCGCCACTCACTTCTATTCCAGTTGCGATCAGACGGACCTGGATGCCCAGGTGTTCGCCACCGTACCTGGTTTTGTAAGTGAAGTGCAGGATATCTACTCGCAGTTAGCCACAAATCCCAGCTTGGCCGCCGTCCCCGTGTGGGTCACTGAGAACAATGTCAACGCCGATTACAATCTCGGCAACGGCATGAGCGCTTGCAACCCCGGGCAGACCTTCGTGACGGACCTGCGCGGCACCAGCCCCTTTTTCGCCGCCTGGCGTTCGTTGGTGTTTGCGTCGCTTGGCGAGACAGGGGTCCAGGCCCTCTACCACTGGGATTTTGGCACTGACCAGCAATTTGGCGAAATCGATGCTTCGGGCAATCCCTATCTCAGTTACTGGGTGGATTACTATCTCTCGCACTGGCTGCCGTCGCCGCCCGGCCAGGATATCCTGCAAGTCACTGAGTCCGGGTGCTGTCTTTGGATCTACAACGGCGGCAACCCGATGGGCTTCGATACCCATACGCTGGCTGCCCGTAACGTCGATGGCTCCGTCGTCATCCTGATGTCGAATCACGCCGTCGCCTCGCCCACTGACAACAACGGTCCCGGCGCCGTCCGCGATTTCATGCTGGATGTATCCGCCCTCGGCGCGTTTACTTCCGCTACGTTGTTGCATCTGGACGCCACCACGCCGCTCACCGGACCGGCGCCGGTCCAAATGACGCCCGCTGCCCAGATGCAGGTGGTCCTTGAGGGTTACGGCGCTGCCCTGTTGCGCCTCTCCAATGCATCGCCCGCACTGACTGCCGCCGGCGTGGCCAACGCTGCCAGCTACGCACCGGGTGCGGTCGCGCCGGGCGAAATTGTGTCTCTGTTCGGAAGCGCCATCGGTCCGCCCGCCCCCGCGCCGCTCGCCCTTACCAATCCGGTGTTAGTGGCTAACTCGCTCGAAGGTGTGCATGTCTTGTTTGATGGCGTGCCCGCGCCGGTGCTCTTCGCCTCGTCCGGACAGCTCAATGTAGTCGTCCCCTATGCGGTAGCGGGCGAATCGACCACACAGGTTCAGGTGGAATACCTGGGATCCTTATCGGCGCCCGTGTCGTTGCCGGTGGCCGCCACAGCGCCCGGCATATTTACGCTGAGCGCCTCGGGCGCCGGTCCCGGAGCTATCCTGAATGCGGTGGATGAGAGCGTGAACTCCGCCACGAACCCAGCCGCGCGCGGCGATTGGGTCAGCATCTTCGCCACCGGTGCGGGCGCCACCACTCCGTCCGGAGTGGACGGTCTGCTCGCCAGCGGGCCATCCTACCCGCCGAACGCGCCGGTTATCGTGACCATCGGCGGCATAACCTGCCCGCTCAACTACGAAGGCGCCGCGCCGGGCTTGGTCTCGGGCCTCGTGCAGATCAACGCGCAGGTGCCCGCCGGGGTCAGTCCAGGCCCCACGGTGCCGGTATCGGTTTCTATCGGCGGCGTGAGCGCGCAAAACGGAGTCACTGTCGCAGTAATGTAGCCGTTCCTGGAGAGCGGGCGATTTTGCCCGTCATGCGGACTCCAGGTTCTCCCGGTAAGTGCGCAGAAAAAAACCATCCGTCATCCCCGCGATATAATCGCAAACCACCCGGTAAGCGGGTTCCCCCGGGATCAGTTCGCTGTGCGCCGCCGGCAGCCGCTCCGGGTGCGCCACGAAGAATTCGAACAACTCCGCGATCATGGCAGCCGCCCGGTCGCGCTCCTCGCGCAAAGCCGGCGCCGTATAAACCCGCCGGTGCAGAAAAAGCTTCAAATCTCGATTGGCCGTTTCCGTTTCGGGGGTGAACGCAGCCAGCCGCGCGGGATGCCGCCGCACATCTTCCACAGTCCGGATTCCGGCATTGGAGGCGCGCCGCACCGTGCCTTCGATCAGGCCGGATACCAGCGCATCGATTAGGCAGCGCAGTGTCTCGTGGAAGCGTGCGCTCTCCGGAGCGCCTGGGAATTGCTGCTCGGCCGCCTCGTAAAGTTCCCTATAGTACGGCGCCTCCGCGGCTACCTCCGCCGGGTGCAGCAGGCCGGCGGCGACCGCATCGTCCAGGTCGGCGGTATTGTAGGCAATCTCGTCGGCCAAGTCGATAAGTTGCGCCTCCAGCGGCGGCCGCAAGCCCGGCAGATACTCCTCCAGATCGAGATTTTCCCCCGGACCGAAATCGCGCGAATGCTTGGCGATGCCTTCGCGCACTTCGAACGAGAGATTCAGTCCCGGAAATCGCGCGTAACGCTGCTCGAAAATCTCCACGATGCGCACCGCGTGCTGGTTGTGGTCGAATCGCGATCCGAACCGCTTCATCTGCTGGTCCAAAGCGTCTTCGCCGGCATGCGAGAAGGGTGGATGGCCGATGTCGTGCGCCAGTGCCAGCGCCTCGGTCAGATCTTCGTCCAGCGCCAGGACCGCGGCTACCGTGCGCGCGATCTGCGCCACTTCGATGGTGTGCGTCAGCCGGTTTCGGAAATGGTCGCAGAGCCCCGGTGTGAAAACCTGTGTCTTGGCTTCCAGCCTGCGGAAGGCGCGCGCATGCACGATGCGGTCGCGGTCCCGCTGAAATGCGTTGCGGTAGGGGTGCGCGGATTCCGGGTAGCGCCGCCCTCTGCTGCATTCCACCGGAAAGCGGAGATAGCCGAGCATCGCGAGCCCGCTTATTGTGGCGGCAGGTCGCCATAAGCCTGGATGGCTGTCTGGCTGATTGCGCCCGGCTTGGCGCGCAGAGGGTCAAGCAGCTTTCGTGCTTCGGCGGGCTCGGTAGGGGCCAACACCTTTGCCAGCACCACCGCCGCCTGGTCCTTGGAAACAAAAACCGTCGGGTGGTCCATCAGGGATCGCAGCATTTCCTTGCCGGCGCCAGGCTTGCCCTCGGCGAAATAGAGTTGGCCCAGCGAAAGCTTGGCCAGCGAGGCATATTGCTTGCCGGCTGAATTGGCAACCGAGCTGAAGCGCTTGTCGGCTTCGCCCAGCTTGCCCTGGTCGGCGGCGATGCAACCTAAATAATATTCCGCGATGTAGCCTTCGTCCGTTCCGGAGTACTTGCTGGCCAGTTCGCTGAATACCTTGACGGCTTCCTTGTCCTTGGCTTCCTGATTCGGGAACGAGATGGGCGCGCCCGGCGAGGCCTGTCCCACGGGCGCTTCCTGCACCTCGATGGCTTTAGCCAGCGCCTCCTGGCGGGCGGTTTGTTGATGGCTCCGGTACACCAGGAAAAGAACGGCGAGTGCGGCTACTACCAGCGCCGCCGCTCCGTAACGCAGGATGTCGGTTTGGTGCTCTTCGAAAAAATCGACCGTGTGGCCCACTTCGAGCGCAAACTTGTCGGTCTTCAATTCTTTACGGGTGATTCTTGCCACGAAAACCTCAGGTTGGGAAACCCTTATGTTACCACAGTAGGATAGGCCTCCTGGCCTGCCGGTTCCCCGCCCCGCAAAAAAGATCCGCAATTGCCTCTTGACACCGCCCCGGACTAAAGTACAATCCAGAATGGCGGGTATTTTCCAAAACCGAAAGCGGGGCGAAATGTTCAAAACAAAAAAACTGCGGCCTGCTGCTTTGCCCGGCAGCGACCAATACACCAGCACCGACGTGGCCCGTATCTGTGGCGTCAGCCTGCGCCAACTGCAGTGGTGGGACGAGCGTAGCGTCGTCTCTCCTCGCCAGGACGGTCATAAGCGCGTTTACCTGGCGCAGGAAGTCCTGGAGGTCTCCGTTATCGCGGAACTCCGGCGGAAGGGGTTTTCGCTCCAGAAGATCCGGCGCGTGCTGCGTTTCCTGCAGAAGGATATGGGCAAGCGCCTCAGCGACGCCTTGCATAGCGAATCGGAGACCCATCTGCTCACCGACGGCAAATCCATTTATTTGGAGGAGGCTCCCGACCGCATCGTCGATCTGCTCAAGAGTGCCCGCCAACCCATGTTTCTGGTATGCGTCAGCGACCAGGTGCGGCGCCTTGCGAACGGTCTCAAGAAACCGGCCCGATCCGAAGCCGGCCGCGCAGTCCGCAAAACCCGCGCGGTCTAATGTATAATGTTAGAGCGTGATACTCATTTTCTTGACCATTGTTCATGTAATAGTTTGCATCTTCCTGATCATTGTGGTTTTGCTGCAAAGCGGGAAGGCAGCCGATTTGGCGGGGGCGTTTGGCGGCATGGGATCGCAGACCGCGTTTGGTCCGCGCGGTTCGGCCACGCTGCTGTCGCAGGCCACCACGGCATCGGCGATTGTTTTCATGATCACATCCCTGTCGCTTTCGATTCTGGCCACGCGCGGGTCGAATTCCGGCGCGAAGACGGTTTTCGAAACGGCGCCCGCCGGCGCGCAGACGGCTCCAGGCAAGTCTTCCGTCCCGGCGAAGGCGCCCGCCCCGAAGGGACCCACCCTGCAACTTCCCGGTGGCAAGCCGGTACCCTTGCAGATGCCCGTCAGCCGCCCGCCAGGTCAACCGGCGGCCCCGCCGGCGCAGCCCAAGAAGTAGCGCCCCTGCGGAGGTGGCGGAATTGGCAGACGCACTAGCTTGAGGTGCTAGCGGGAGCAATCTCGTGGGGGTTCAAGTCCCCCTCTCCGCACCAGTTTTTCTGGCGTCGTTTTATTGGTTTACACACTCTCCCAAGCATATCGCCATCTGGCAGAAGATGGGCCGCAGAAGATTGCGTTTCTTCCGGATGGCAGCAACGTCGAAATGTGGAGCGCGAGCTCTCCGTATTTCGACAGTGTTTTGAAAATCCGTGAACTTCGAATGCCTTGAACACTCCTTTCAAGGGCGTTGCCGATCACAAGCAAGGAGGCTGTTAGCAGGGCATACAGGAATTCTGGCGGCACTGGTGGAATGTTGTCTCACTAGAACCGACCAGATGTGCCTGAATAGGTCGCGCAGGAGTTGAGACGACGAATTACTTACGAGACGAGCCTCTGAAGGTCTGCGGGCGTTCAGCTACAGAATCATTTACGATGCCATACTAATTAATTGGTATTGCAAGCTTTGGAGTTGGTTCCATCCGATGGTGGCGTTGTAGAGCATTTCCCCCAATCGGAAAACGCTGTATTGCTGGTGATGACGGGAGAACCTGGGCGATTCAACGCAGTCACCGTCGCCGAAGATCAAGGAGTACGATGTCGGGATGCTCCCGCGCGCGCTCTAAGATAATTTCACGGGCCGTCTGCCGAGATGTCGAAGTCACGAATGTCAAAATCGTCGGCAAGACTGGTAACCGGGCGCTCGGCGCCGGTTTCCGGGTCCGCCAGCCAGAGATCTTTGTGATCGATCCCTCCCCGCAGGAACGCGAGTCCACGTCCTCCCAAAAGGATTTTCACGTATCTGGCGCCCCGCGTCAAGGTCATAAGCCGCGGAAGCGGATGTGCGATACCCCCGGGGCGTCACGGCCTTCACCGGAAACGTCGCGGCAACCAAGCGCTCGATAGCAATACGACCGGGGAATTCAACACGGCCAGCCGCAGTGGCCGCTCAAGAATAATACTACCGGTTACCACAACACGGCCATGGGAACATCAGCCCTCGCGAGCAACACCACTGGCTACCAGAACACGGCCACGGGGCTAGCGGCCCTCTCCTCCAACACCACGGGCTACTACGACACGTCCAGCGGTTACTGCGCCCTCGGCTTAAACAGCGCGGCTTCCCAGAACACGGCCGACGGGTATGAG
The DNA here is from genome assembly GCA_049516155.1 of Bryobacteraceae bacterium. Lineage (GTDB taxonomy): Bacteria > Acidobacteriota > Terriglobia > Bryobacterales > Bryobacteraceae > Bog-159. The sequence goes on along the minus strand of JBEKTJ010000042.1, from coordinate 29,775 downwards.
GCGCCGTACTCCAATGTCGGGGACTTCGCGGGGGACGGATGGTACAACACCGCAGTGGGCTATCAGGCACTGTACACGAACAACGATACCAGTGGCACTGGCGGATATGCCTTCCAGAATGTCGCCCCCGGCAATCAGGCGCTATACCAAAACGCCACGGGCAACCACCGCAGGGCCAGCGGCTTTCAGGCGCTCTACAACAACACCACGGGCGGCAACAACACGGCTGTCGGTTTCTTTTGCGCTAGGCGGCAACTACGCGGGCAGCGGCCTCACCTGCATCGGAGCATCTGCAACGTTTCCGGAGACGACCTCGCCAATGCGACGGCCATCGGCGCGCACGCCACGGTGGGCGCCGGCAACTCGCTGGTGCTGGGCGGCACCGGACCATATGCCGTCAAAGTCGGGATCGGCGCCACCACCCCCTCCAACGTCCTCACCATAGCCCAGGGCGCAGGCCATCCCGTCAGCGACAGTTGGCAACCTACAGTTCGCGCCGCTGGAAGACCAACATCCAGCCACGCCACAACGCCCTCGAAAGAGTCGAGAAGCTGCGCGGCGTTTCCTACGACCGGAAAGAAACTGGCCAGCACGAAATCGGAGTGATTGCCGAAGAAGTGGGCGCGGCGGTGCCCGAACTCGTCAGCTACGAAGCCAACGGCAAGGGCGCCTGTAGCGTCGACCACGCCCGCCTTACTGCCTTGCCGATCGAAGCGGCGAAGGAGCAGCAGCGGGAAATTCGGGATCTGAGGTCGGAGTTGCGGGAGACGCGCCGGAGTTTGCAGAAGATCAAAGCGCGGATGAGTTCCGCGCAGCCGGCAGGCGTGGCGGAAAAGGTGGAGTGGGCGGGGTCTCCACAAGCCGTGAAGCAATAGAAGGAAAGCGTCAAAGCCGCCGCCCGTGAAAAGGCGCCTGCGGCCAAACCATAAGACGGCGATATCAGGGCTGCTTGCGTCGAGTTTCGCAGGTTTCCATCGAAGTGTACGACGGCCGGGAGCCGATCCGGTTCCGCGCAGTGGCCAGTGTGGAGGAACTGGGGCGCGCACCCGATTTAGCCTTGGGCCATTTTCCTTCATCCGAATATGGAAATCGGAAGGGAGGCGATGGAGCGCACACGAGGCACAGGGTAGGCCCAAAGATGGGCACAGCGACGAAACGGCGGCGGTGCACCGGGGTTTCAATCCCCCGTAAATAACTAATAATATGTGGTTTAGTTGGTAGGCGCGGCGGGACTCGAACCCACGACCCCCTGCTTAGAAGGCAGGTGCTCTATCCGCCTGAGCTACGCGCCCGTAGTATGACCTCTCTTGATTCTAAACCACTTTCTCGCCAGCTTGGGCGCCAACGTCTTCGTCGTTTCGCAGTTCAAGTGGGATCTCTCGAATACAGAATGCCTCGCCAATCGCCGCAGAAACCCGCCTCTCACCATTGAAGAATTCGCCTTTCTGCAAACCCATCTCACCAGACAGATGAACATCGGCGCGGGGGCCTGGGTCTACCCCGGCTCCACGTGCGCGACGGCGGCGCCGAGTATGAGGTGAACGTTACGGGACACACGCCGGTTATGATCGACATGCAGCGCGAGCAGGTCGGCTCCGGCCAGTCTTTCGACGAGGGCGAACACGCGCGTTCCGCGAGTGGTTGTTGAATCGACCGCGGGATCGCGGAGAGCTTGTTCGGGCAGACGCCGCTCACCGCCCTTCGTAAGCTGACTCGCGGCGCCGCCCAGCCTGAATGTCCACGGGCGGGCCTGGCGCGCCTCGGAGATTCCGATGTTGCAGGACGAGGCGCGAGCCCTTTTTGCGGACGCTTCGCCACGTTCCCTACAAAGATCCGGACACCTTCGGCATCAACAGGGCGCAATCAACGATGGATCGGTGGGACCGGCTGACCGGATCGTTCCAATCCGCCAGCATGGCGATGAGCGTCATCTTTCTCCGTCTGAGCGGACTGGTGGCGATGAATGTCATGCTCGCCAGCATCGAGCAGCGCACGCGCGAGATTGGGATACGCCGCTCGGTCGGCGCGCGGCGCCGGGGCATCGTCGTTCAATTCTTGAGCGAGTCGTGTCCTGTCGCTGCCCGGAGGACTTGCGGGCACTGGATGCGGCTGACTTATTTCGGCCGGCCACGACTGGCTGCTGGCGTCCGCTGCTACGCCGCTCCAAAGCGCGATGCGCTGCCGGCTGAACATCTCAAACTCTCAGCGCGGCCCCGGGATCGAGCCGCGCGGCGCGCGTGGCGGCCGGATGCGCCACGCGCTACGAGTGGAATAATCCGGCCGCCCCACGGCAACTTACGGCGTCAATTGAAACACAGTGCCGTCGCCATTGGTCCCGCCGACCGCGGTGGTGCCATACAGCGCTCCACCGGCGCCAAATACCAGGTTGCCCGGAACGCTCTCACCGCTGCTATTTGGGGGGAACTGGTAGAGCAGAGCCTCGGTCCAGGCCGCGCCGGGTTCCGATGGAGGTGTGAGAGAGAACACGGCGCCGGCACCGGTAGACGAAGAGCCATAGATCGTTCCGCCAGTGCCGATCACGATCCCGCCGGGAAGCGCTCCGAGGCCTAGGTCGAAGCTGTAGAGCACAGTCGGCGTCCAATCGCCGCCCGACTCAATGGGCGGAGTCAAGGAGAAGATTGTGCCGCAGCCGGAAGCGGTACATTCGCCGCCCGTACCGGTTCCTCCTGCGCGGCTGGAGCCGTAGAGAACGCCGCCACTGCCGACGCGCAGGGAATCCGGATGATACGGCCCGCCTCCGCGCACGAACCTGTAAATGGCGTTAAAGGTCCACGCTCCGCCGGCCGTTTGGGGAGGGGTCAAGGAATACGCAATTCCATCCACCTGGCCTGGGGCGCCAGCGTTAATGCCATACAGGACGCCGCCCTCCCCGACCGCCAAATCCAGGAAATTGGCGCCGTATGCGGGGGAGAAGTTGTAAAGGACGTTCTCGGTCCAGGCGCCGCCAGCGGATGCCGGAGGCGTGAGCGAGTAGACCCCGCCGGCTCCGTTGCTAAATCCGCCCAGCGCCAGGCCGTAGAGAATCCCCCCATTGACGACCAGTGCGGTGGGTTCGGCGCCGTTTGGAGATCCCGTGAAGTCGTAAAGAGGAGTGTAGACCCACGCGTCCCCGGCCTCTGCGGGCGGAGCCAGCGAGTACACTTCCCCAAAACCCAAGCCTCCGGCACTGTTCACTCCATAGAGAACTCCGTCGCCCACAACCAATGCGTTCAGTTCGCTGATGAAATCTGGGCCCGTGTAGCTGTAAAGCACCTCCTGAGTCCAGGCGCCACCCGCGGAGGCTGGCGGTGCTAGCGAGTATACCGATCCGATGCCGGCGCTGCCGCCGCTGCCCGACGTGCCGTACAGCACGCCGCCGCGACCGGCCACCAGCGTTAGCGGTCCGCCTCCGTTGGTCTCGCCGCCGAAGTTGTATATCGCTCTAAACACTGGCTGGCCTTGCTGCGCGAAAAGCGCCGCAACCGCCCCCAGGCTCAGGACGCCCGCGCGCAGCGATGCACGCTGGATACGTCCGTCTTTACTAAATCGTTTGTCGTTCATGTGAATCTTAGTCCTTCCGGTTTGGCTTTCTCGGACTGGTTCGGTAATCCGGATCAGTCCATACCCATAGTGCGTAAACCAACGGAAGAATTTGCGATTCGCCAAAAACTTTTCATGCAAGAATTCTGCGTTTGGCGAAATCACACGAAATCCCTTCCGCGGGCATGCTTCACGCAAGAGGCGATAAAAATGAGACCGTGCGCTCACGGCTGAAGCCGAAAGACCGTTCCAGCGAGCTCGCTGCCGCCCCCGCTGGTTGTGCCGTAGAGCACGCCGTCGCGGATTGCAAGAGTTCCGAGGGGCACGCCTCCATCATCGCCGCCAGTGAAATCGTAAAGCGATTGAAAGGTCCACGGTTCCCCAAGCACCGAGGGAGGCGTCAACGAGAATACAGTGCCCTCGCCTTCAGGACCGCCCGATTGAGTGACGCCGTAGAGTACGCCGTTAGTAGCCAGGGTAAGCCCCATGGGAATGCCAGGGAGGTCGATGCCCCCGGCGGGGCCAAGGAAATTATAGAGTATAGCCTCGCTCCAAGGACCTGAGACGTCTCCGGCCGGTGGCGCCAGCGAGAACACCGTTCCGAAGCTTGCAAGAGTTCCATTATCTTGTCCGCCCAGCGAGCATGTACCATAGAGCAGGCCGCCGCTGATCAAGACACCGGACTGCGGGCGTCCCCCATCGTTGGGAGGACCAGCGAACCGGTAGAGTGTCCTTCTTGTCCAAGAAGCCCCCGGTGAGGCCGGCGGAGTTAGCGAAAACACGGTTCCGCAGCCGGGCCCGAGGCAACCCGTCATGCCGCCGATCAAGGTGGTGCCGAAGATAACACCATCGGAGTTCAGCGCCACTCCGCTGGGCTGCGCGCCGTCGGCGCCGCCAGTGAATGAGTAGAGCACCGCCTCGGTCCAAGCGCCGCCAGGCGATTCCGGTGGGGTCAAGGAAAATACGGTGCCGCAACCCGACGGCAGCTCGTAGTTGACACAAGTTCCCGTTCCGCCGTAGAACGTGGCGCCGTAGAGCGCGCCCCCCTTGCCTATCGCCAGAGTTGACTGCGGACTGGCGCCATCGGCGCCTCCGGCGAAAGCCTGCATTACCTGGATCGGCCAGTCATAGTCGCCGGGGGTGGGCGTCAGCGCAAACACTATACCGTAACCGGACGAGCCGCCTTGGCCGCCCTGTGACGTGGTGCCGTAGAGGACGCCATTTTCGCCGATTGCAAGACCTCCCATAGGGCCCACCCCAAGAAGCCCGGCCGGTTCGACATCTTGGAAGGTATAGCGAGGATTCTCGGTCCAAGCACCGCCAGGCGAGGCCGGAGGCGCCAATTGGTAAACCACTCCGTATCCTGCGTTGCCGCTATCGGTGTTAGGGGTTGTACCGTAAAGATCTCCGTTCTTACCGATCGTGACGCCCGAAACCGGGTGAGCGCCCGCACCGTCTCCAATCGGGACGAAACTGCTTAGCGTGGTCAGTTGCCAGGTTTGTGAAAGAAGGGATGCCGCCGCGGATGCGGCTAGAAGGGCGATGCGCAGGCTCTTAGGTACCGGTTTTAGCTCGTTCATACTCGGGTGTTCCTTTCATACGTTCAAAGTGCGATATTTTGGATCTGCCATTCTGTAGTGCGAAAAAAACCGGCGGAGATTTTTTAGATACGGGGAATTTTTTTTGGCGCCGGGCGGCTAAGTCCGATTGGGTGACACCCTGTATCCCATTCCGCGACCTATTTCGGTCGATCCGCGCCGCTCACCGGGCGATTGAGTCCGGCTCCGCTCAACGCTAGCGCCGCGTCATCCATCTCGTGCTGGAAGTTGGCGAAACCATTTTGCGACTCCAGTTTGTGCCATTGATCGAGCGACCGCCGGTACCACATGCCTGCGGCACTGCGATCCTGCACGGCCCGGTCGCCATGCTCGCGGACGCTCAGGATGGTATAAACCGACCCCGCCGCTTGCCAGGAACGCGCCACGTTCACGCGGGGTAAGAGGGCATTGGACGGCACGGACGCGTCCAGCGTTTTCGCCAGGCGGAGCGCGCGGTCAAGGGTCTCGAGCGCCTCCTCACGTCTGCCGCCGCGGGCCTGCTCCTCAGCCAGGCCGCGCACCGCCAACACGAATCCCTTCAGCGTTGGGGAAACGCTCGGATGCGGGCCGAGGTACTTCTCGGCCGTCGCGATAGCCATTGCATAATAGCGCATGCCCGCCGCGTGTTCGCCATGCGCCAAACAAACCCCGGCTAGCAGCGATTCCACTTGCGTCTTAAACCGGGCGTTACCGCGACTTTGCGGATCGTGCGCCAGCGTGCGGTTCAGCAATTCCTCGGAAAGCTGGTAATCCCGCCGCTGATCCGGGCCGCTGGGCGGCGTCCGCATACCGAGCTGCAGCAGCGCAACACCATAGTCCGCCGCCGCGCGAGCATCCGCCGGGTCCGCCTCGTATAGGTATTTGGCCTGCTCCGCCATCTTGAGTTCCGCTTGGAATGCGCCTTGGGAATCGCCCGCGTTCTGATGTTCCGGGTTTCCCATGGCATCGCCGAGCCAGGAATACGCGTGCATCAGGGCGCGCCGGATCATCGTGTCGTGTGGAAACTTCTGCGACTGCGCCTCCAATATCGCGATCTCCCGGCGAAAACTTGCAATGGCGTCCTGCGGGTGGCCCAGTTTTACTTGCACCGCCCCCATCTGTTCATAGGATTCCGCCCACGGCCGTTGGGCCAGCCGGTCCTCCGGGTGGGCGCGTGCGTATGTCTCTAAAAGCGGCACGGCGGCCGAGGCTTCCATCAGAGACGCATCGAAATTGCCGCTCCTTTGATACAGGGCCGACAAGTCGTCATGGAATTCGCCGGCAAATTGAATGGCGTCCGGATCTTTCGGATTGGCATCCAACAGCGTTTGCGCCAGCCGCAGTCCCGCCCGGTCCGGGCCGGTGTCCGCGGGTAGTCCGGACTCCAGCCGCAGCTCGCCGATCTCGTGGTAGACGTTCATGCGGTCCAGGATCGTCCGTCGATCGGCAGGGGTGTGGCGCAGCACCTCGTCCAGCATCTTGCCGGCGCTGACAAAACTGTTCATGGCGCCGGCGGCATCGCCCAGATTGGAAACTTCGCTTCCGCCCTGCACGCGGCCGATCCGGACATAGGCATTCGCTAATTCGCGTTTCAGGGCCCAGTCACGGGCGGAGCTGCGGGCCAAATTGTTCAAATACTCGACGCCGGTGCGGGTAATTAATTGCCGGACGGGCAACGATCCTGGAAGATCGCGGGCGGCCTGCTCGACATCGAAGACGAAGGTGGTGGCGAGCTTACGGACGTCCTGGAAGCGTGCGTTGGCGATACGCGCCTCGCGCCAGGTCATGGCCGCGCCGCCCAGAGCCGCCGCCGCGGCCAATGTCGCAAGCAATACAGCCACACGATTTCTGCGAATAAACTTGGAAGCGCGGTATCCCAGCGAATCGGGCCTTGCGGCCACCGGCCGGTGTTCGAGGTAGTTCCGCAAATCGCCCGAGAGACGCTCTACCGAAACGTACCGGCGGGCAGGGTCCCGCTGAAGAGCGCACAGCACGATGTTGTCCAGGTCTCCCCGAAGGCGCTTGGCCACCGCTCGATCCGCGGCCGCCCGGCTGGGCGGCGGGATGGGATCCTCGCAGATGGCGCGCGGCAGATCGAGAGCTGAGCCACCATCCCCTTTATGCGGGCGGGCGCCGACGAGCAGTTCGTAAATCACCGCACCTAAAGAATATACATCCGAAGCGATGGTCACGGGTTCGCCCAGAATCTGCTCCGGGCTGGCATATTCCGGTGTGAGCATGCCGCCGCCCTGCGTATTCGCAGGCTGTTCGGGGTCGGCCTGGAGCAGTTTCGAAATCCCGAAATCCAGCAGCTTGGGCACGCCCCTGGGGTCGATCAGGATATTGGCGGGCTTCAGGTCGCGATGCACGATGAAATTGCGGTGCGCATACTCCACTGCGGAGCACACCGGCAGGCACAAGCGGATGCGCTCCTCTATACTTAAATGGTTGCCGGCGGCGTAGCGGGTGATCCACGCGCCCTCGATGTACTCCATTACGAAGTACGGAATACCCTCCTCTGTGGCGCCCCCGTCGAACAACCGTGTAATGTTCGGGTGGTCGAGACGCGCCAGGATCTGCCGCTCGCGGCGAAAGCGCGCCAGCATGGAATCCGTGTCGAAGCCTGGCCGCAGTAGTTTAATGGCGACGCTCGACTCATACTGCTGGTCGGCCCGCGCGGCCAGATATACGGCGCCCATGCCACCCCGGCCAATCTCCCGGATCAAGCGCCACGATCCTATACGGCGCCCCTCCATCGCAGACTTAAGCGACTCGCCGGCCAGCAAGTCGCGGAAGGCGCTCTGCACCTTCGCGCCCAGGAATCCCATACGCGCGGCGCTATCGCTCTCCAATAGAGATACAACTTCGGAACGCAGGGCTAAGTCGCCGGCGCAGGTCTGATCGAGCCACTGCTCACGGCTCTCCGGCGGTTGTTCGAGCGCAAGATGGAAGATTTCCTCCACGCGCCCCCAACGTTGCGGACCCGGCGCCACGGCTATGCTTCCGGGGCGCCGGCGCGTGCCATTTCGCGATGGAGCCAAGCTTCCGCGATGCGCTGTTCACTGCAAACCGTACTGGCGGATATGCTCAAGGACTGGCCAATCTCCTCCAGCCCGAATCCACCGAAGTAACGTAGTTCGACGATCTGCGCCTTGCGCCCGTCGAACGCTGCCAGAGCCGTGAGCGCGTCATCAAGATGTTCGAGGTCGCGGCAGCGGGCAGGAGAGAAACTTACGGCGTCTTCGATGGAAACCGTAGCCATTCCGCTGCCTCGCTTGGCGCTGCCGCGGCGCCGGGCATGGTCCACCAGGATCTGCCGCATGAGACGCGCGGCCACCCCAAAGAAATGTGCCCGGCTTTCCCAGTCGGGCAGGTTCCCGGCTACCAGCCGCAAATAAGCTTCATGCACCAGGGCCGTCGGCTGAATCGTGATGGCGGCCCGCTCGTCGCGCAGGTAATGAGCGGCCAACCGCCGCAATTCGCTATAAACGAAAGGAACCAACTGGTCGAGCGCAGCCTTATTTCCGGCGTTCCACTCTATGAGAAGTTGAGTGACGGATTTCGTATCGGATTCAAATGCAGGTTGCATGGCCCGCTCCCCATTACTGGCCAGTATACACCATGGGTTTCGAAACCATTCGGGCCGCGCCGAGGAGCAGCCCCCCAGCGTTACGTGCGCCGGGCTGCTCTTCTGCAAGATTTGTGATCTTGAAATAGAGAAACGGCTCTTTCGAGAGCGTACGCGCGACGTTCGCGCATCCAACGTTTATGTTATCCATTAATCACCCGGAAGAAATACCTTTATTAACGCATTTAAATTGTGATATTTAGGGATGGCGGAAGCTAGTGGGAGTCGAACCCACCCACGATACTAAGTACCGCACGGCGGGTTTGAAGCCCGCGCCCAGCACCGGCCAAGATTAGCTTCCGTCAACGATTGTACCGGGTTTGACACAATGGGAAGAATCATGCGCAAACTGCTGCTTCCTTTCTTGCTGCTGCTTGGCACGGTGTGCTGGGCGCAGGAACGCATCCCCATCATTCTCGATACCGACATCGGCGACGATATAGACGATGCCTTGGCGCTCGCACTTGCGCTGCAATCGCCGGAGCTGGACGTGCGCGCGGTGACCACCGTCATCGACGATACCGAAACGCGCACCCGCCTGGCCTGGAAAGAGCTGGGCCTCTACGGTCGCCACGATATTCCGGTGGGGACGGGGGCTTCCGAGCCGCTGCTCGATCCCGTGCGGCCGCAGCGCGCGCGGCAATTTGAAGCGCTGACGGATGCGGACACGGTTCCCGAGGCCGCGCATCGGCGAGCCGCGGAACTGATCATCGACACCCTGATGGCCTCGCCGCGGCCCATGACATTGGTGCCCATCGGCCCGCTCACCAACATCGCGTTGGCGCTGAAGAGCGGCCCGAACATCCGGCCCAAGATCGCGCGCATCGTGCTGATGGGCGGCGCGTTCCACATGCTATATCAGGAGTACAACATCTGGCGGGACCGCGTGGCGGCCGAGATCGTGTTCTCATCCGGTGTGCCGATCACCGCCGTGGGCCTCGACGTGACCACGCGCTGCAAGCTGGAAGGAGCGGATCTGGCCCGCTTGCGGGCGGCTGACAATCCGGCTTCGCGGTTCTTGGCGAAGCTCGTCGATTTGTGGCAGGACGGGCATCCGAATCAGTTTCCAACGCTGCATGATCCGCTGGCGGTGGCTGCCGCATTTCAGCCTAATCTAATTGAGACGCAGTTGGGCGGCGTGCAGGTGGAGACCGGATGCTGCGTGGCGAATGGCTTGACGATGTTCAAGCCCGCGGACGAATTGGATAAGGGTACGAAAGCTAGTACGTTGATTGCTCGGGATGTGAATGTACGCGGGTTTCTGGATTTGTTCTTGGGGAGGGTGACGGCTGCTCCGCGGGGGAAGTGAGGTTGGACAGGCCCAGGCTGGACAGGCCCAGGCTGGACAGGCCAGGAGGCCTGTCCTACTGCGCGCGGAGGGCGCGCAGGTCGATACCGAGCTGCTGGCACTTCTTGTACAGATGGCTGCGCTCCAGGCCCAACGCCTTAGCCGTGTCGGTCATGCGCTGATGGCGCTTTAACTCGGCGAGAATTACTTCACGCTCGTACGTCTCCGTCCGCGCCGCCAACGTGCCGCCACCCACCGGCGCGCCGGATCCCGCAGCCGCGTGGGGCAGGGCCAGGCGCACGGCGGCCGCATCCACTGCGCCGTCCGCCAGTAGCAGCAGGCGCTCCACCACGTTTCGCAACTCGCGTACATTCCCGGGCCAGGCATAGCCGGTCAGCTCCGCGATAGCTTCGGGCGAAACTGGCTTGGGCTTCCATCCGTTGATTTCCGAAACCTGGCGCGCGAAGTGATCCACCAGCGCGGCGATGTCCTCCTGGCGCTCGCGCAATGGCGGCAGGGCTAGCGGGTAAACGTAGATGCGATGGTAGAGATCCTGGCGGAATGCGCCGCGCTGCACCATCTCATCCAGATTGCGGTGGGTGGCCACCACCACGCGCACATCCACCGGAATGGAGCGGTCGCCGCCGATGCGCTCCACTTGTTTCTCTTCCAGCACGCGCAGCAGCTTGGCCTGCATCACCGCCGGCATGTCGCCGATTTCATCCAGGAACAATGTGCCGTGGTGCGCCTGCTCGAACTTGCCCAGATGCCGCGATACGGCGCCGGTGAAGGAGCCCTTCTCGTGGCCGAATAGTTCCGATTCGATCAGCTCGCCGGGCACAGCGGCACAGTTCAACGTAACGAAAGGGCCATCGCGGCGTTGGCTGCGATCATGCAGCGCGCGGGCGATCAGTTCCTTGCCCGTGCCGGTTTCACCCAGAATGCAAACGCGGGTCTCGCTGGCGGCCACCCGATCCACCTGCGCCATCACGCGCCGCATGGCTTCGCCGGAGTGTACGATCTCGTGCTTGCCGACGCGCTGGCGCAACTGGCGGTTCTCGTCCTCCAAGCGCCGCATATGCAGCACGTTGTCGATGGTGAGCAGCAGTTTTTCCGTGGAGAGCGGCTTTTCCAGGAAGTCGATCGCGCCCAGGCGCGTGGCGCGCACGGCCATTTCGATATTGGCCTGGCCGGAGATCATGACCACCGGCACCGGCGCGCCCAGCGCCTTCAGATCTTCGAGCAGCGCCAGACCGTCCTTGCCGGGCATAACCACGTCGGAAAGCACCATGTCGAAGCGCTCGGTCTTGATGAGCTCGAGCGCGCGGCCGGCGTTGTCGCAGACGGTGGCCTGATGGCCGGCGAGGCGGAATGCACGTGCGAGGGACGCCAGGGTGTTGGCGTCGTCGTCGACGATCAGGAGTTGGGCCAATCCTTACTGTATCAGTGCCGCTGCCGGCTCCGATGCCAAGTCGGCAAGCTGGGGTTTCATGAAAAGATAGATGCTATGCTGTGAGTCCCATGTCGCGAGTGTTCCTAGGGCTGTTACTACTGTCGGCCACTTCTTTCGCACAAACGAAAACCGATTCATTGGACCAGTTGGCTTCGGAATTCTGGATGTGGCGTGCGCAGTATAGACCCTTCACGTTCGATGACGTTCCCCGCTTGGAGCACGCGGCCGGAATGCGGGAGTGGTCCGCGGCTGCGGTTGCCAAACAGCGTCTGGATCTTGCCGCATTCGACCGTCGATGGAGAGCACTGCGCACCGACGGCTGGCCGGTTGGGCGATTGGTGGACTATCGGCTGATGGGTTCCGCCATGGCGCGCGTCCAGTGGGAATTGGATGTAAATCCGCGCTGGCAGCGCGACCCTGCCTTTTACGTCGAGCAGACCGTCGGAGCCTTACAAGAGCTACTCATGCCTCCGCCCCCATTCAGCGGCGCACGTTCGCTCGAGATTCTGACGCGAACCGAAGACATTCCCGCCATCCTCGAACAAGCCAAGCTGAATCTGAGGGCCGTCGCGGCGTTTGCGCAATTGACCGTTGCGACGCTTTCCGATATCGATGCGCGTCTGGCCAGCGTGCAACGAGGAGTTTCACCGTTGTTGACCGGCGACGATCAGCGCGTGCGCTTTCGTATCGCGATTGCACGGGCGAGCCAGGCACTGGTCGACTATCGTGAGTGGCTGAAACAGAACCAGACCGACATGCGGCAGGATTTCGCTCTGGGTGACAAAGCATATGGGCTCTTTCTCCACCAGGTGGCCCTCTTGCCCTACACGCCGCCGCAGTTGCTGACCATGGCGCGCCAGGATTTCGAGCGCGTACTCGCTATGGAGACCTACGAATATCAGCGCGACCTCGGCGCGCCGGAGTTAAAGCTGGCCGCGTCGGCGGAAGAAGAAACCGCTCGCATGGCGCGCGATGACCTCAACATTCGCCGCTTTCTGGTGGAGCACCAGATCCTGACCGTCCCCCCTGAATTGCCGCATTGGACCATGCGCCGGGCGCCGGACTACGTCGCGGCCTTCGATGGGTTCGGCGAACTCGACGACTTCACCGGACCGTCGCGCCTGCGCCAGGATGGAACGCGCTGGATTCAGCCGCCCTCCAACGATCTCGCCTACTTCTGGAAAGCGTATGCGCTGGATTCCCGTACCACGGGGGTACACGAGGGCGTGCCGGGACATTTCTTCCAGTTGTCTTTGTCCTGGCGAAATCCCGACCCGATCCGGCGTCAGTACTACGATTCGGGCGCGAACGAAGGAATCGGCTTCTACGCGGAAGAGACGATGCTGAATGCCGGGCTATATGACGACAGCCCGCGATCCCGTCAGATTATTTACAGCTTTGCGCGATTGCGAGCGTTGCGCGTGGAGGTGGATGTAAAACTGGCGCTTGGTGAGTTCACCATCGCTCAGGCGGCCGACTACCTTGCACGCACCGTTCCCATGGACCGAAGCACGGCGGACGGCGAAGCGGCGTCTTTTGCAACGGCTCCCGGCGTGGGCATCGCATATGAAATTGGAAAGCTGCAGATCGAGCGGATGCTGGCGGAGCGCCGTCTTCAGCAGGGCGGCAAGTTCAGCCTCCGCGACTTCCACGATTACGTATGGCGCAACGGAAACGTGCCGCTGTCGTTGCAACGATGGGAACTGCTGGGTCTGGACGACGATGTAAGAAAGGTGGACGAATTGGCGAAGTGAAACTCAAGGGCGTTCCGGAACATAGCCTGAGCTACTGCCAACCACCGCCGAGTGCGCTGTAGAGTTGCACCAGCGTAAGCGCTTCCCCCTGCTGCGCCGTCACCAGGTTCAACTGAGCGGAAAATAAACTTGAGTCTGTCGTTAACACTTCCAAGTAACTGGTCGCTCCGCCCTGATATCGCATGCGTGCCAAACGCGTGGCGTCCTGCGCCGCCGCCACCAGTTTTTCCTGCTGCTCGCGTGCCGCACGTTGTTTGTTCAGCGCGATCAGCGCGTTCGATACATCCCGGAAGGCGCCGGCGATGGTCTTCTGGTAATTGAGCACCATCTCCTGCTTGGTTTCATCCGCGAGTTGAAGCTGCCCCCGCAGCTTGCCGCCCGCGAAAAGAGGTTGCGCCAGCGTTCCAATGCCGTAAATAGTCCGGCCCGCCAAATCGAAGAGGTTCGAGAACTCATTGCCACCCAATCCGGCCGAGGCGCTGATCGAGACCTGCGGAAAGAACTGTGCGCGAGCCACGCCGATCTGCGCGTTCGCGGCGACTAGTTGCTGCTCGGATTGCTGAATATCGGGACGCCGTTCCAGGAGCTGGGACGGCAAGCCGGGCGGCAGATCCGGGGGAGGCCCCACTAGTGCGTTGGCAGCGGTGTGGCGCACGGGACCGGGAATCTGGCCCATCAATAACCGCAAGGCGTTCTCCTGCTGCTGAATGTTCTGTTCGATTTGTGGAATCTGCGTGGTCGCGGTATAGAGAAGCTCCTCGGCTTGGCGCAAATCCGATAGCGGGACGGCGCCGCCATGCTCCAGCCGGGTTGTCAGTTCTACGGATTCCTGCCGCGTTTTCAACGTATTCCGGGCGATCTCCAACTGCCGGTCGAGTGCGCGAAGACCGATATATGCGGTCGCAACCTGTTCAACGATCGACAGGCGAACGGCCCGCTGCGCCCAGGTTTGCGCCAGGAGCTGCGCTCGCGCAGCCTCCGTCTGTCTGCGGTACAGTCCCCAGAAATCCGGCGCCCAGGAGCCCGAGACGCTGAACGCGCCGAACGCCAGCGGACTGCCGATGGATTGCCCCAGCGAAGCGGGCAGTTCCGCGCCCGCGCCGGTGCCGCCCACGCTGATCTGCGGGTACTCCTGCGCGTGTACGATTTTGACCTGCGCCTTCTGCTCCACGACGCGTTGCGCGGCGATGCGAAGATCGTAATTGTTGGCCAACGCCGCTCGGATCAGTTCCTGCATTTCCGCTGCGGGAAATACCTGTTCCCAGCTCTTGTCGCCCAGCGAATTTCCCGCACCCGACGCGTCCGCGTTGTCCGCGCCCCGGTAAGCGGGCGCCGCGGGCACTTGTGGACGCTTATAGTTCGGGCCCACCGTACAGCCGCCGAGCATTAGAAGAAGCGCGCAGCCCAAGATCGCGAAACAACCCCTCACGCCTGTCCTCCCTCCGGCTGCGGCGGATGGGACGAATCCATCGTGAGTCCGCTACCACCCTTAACCAGCCGGTGCGAAAGATATTCGACCACCGCGAACGTAACCGGAATCATCAGAATGCCTACCAACGTTGCCAGAGTCATGCCGCCGATCACCACCGTCCCCAAGATGCGCCGCGATGTAGCGCCCGAACCGCTGGCCGTCCACAACGGCAGACAACCGAAAATGAATGCCAGCGCGGTCATCACGATGGGGCGAAAGCGCAGCCGCGCGGCGTGCAAGGCCGCCTCCGCGATACTCTGCCCGGCCCGGTAGTTCACTACCGCGAACTCCACGATCAGGATGGCATTCTTAGCGGAAAGGCCAATTAGCATGATCAGGCCGACGGTGGCGAAGATATCGTTCTCCAAAGAGCGCAGGCTCAGCGCCAAATACGCGCCCAGGATGGCGACGGGGGTGCTCAGCAGAACGCTGAACGGCAGGGTCCAGCTTTCATAGAGAGCCGCCAGGATCAGGAAGACGAACAGCAACGAAAGCCCAAACACCATCCACGCCGGAATACCCTCGGCGGCGCGCTGCTCCTGAAAGCTCATGCCCTGATACGAGAAGCCCATGGTCTGGGGCATGCTCTGGTGAAACACTTCTTCGAGCGCGCCGCGCACCTGGCCGGAGCTGTAGCCGGGCGCACCGGCGATATTGAGCTGCGCGGCATTATATTCGTTGAACCGGAGGATAAACTCCGGCCCGGTGATTTGCCGGACCTTCACCAGCGAACCCAGAGGTACACGGCTGCCGTTGGCGCTTCTTACATAAAACTGGTTGATATTCTGAATATTGGTGCGGGTATCGCCTTCGGCTTCCACATAGGTCTGCCACTGGCGCCCAAACCGGTTGAAATAATTCACCAGATAGCCGCCCATGAAGGTCTGCATGGTGGTGTAGATGTTGTTCAGGTCCACCTGCTGCGTGAAGGCCTTTTCCTTGTCCACGTCGGCATAGAGCTGCGGTACCGCCGGAAGATACGAAGGAATAGCGGCGGCGATCTCCGGACGCTTCGCCAGCGCGCCCAGGTAAGCGAACAGGTTCCCGGTAAGGAAGTTTGGATCGTCATTGCCCGAACGGTCCTGTAGGATCATAGTGACTCCGCCGGAGGTGCCGATACCTGGAATGGCGGGCGGTGGAAAGGAGAACGCCAGGCCGTCGGACACGCCCGCCAGTTGCCCTTGCACGCTGGCCTGTATCGCTTCGATCTGTTCCGCTTTCGACTTGCGCTGGTCCCAGGGCTTGAGCGACACGAAGAAGAACGCCGTATTGGTGCTCTGTGTCTGCGTCAGCAGGCTGAACCCGTCAACGGCCACGACGCCCTCGATTCCAGGGGTCTTCAGGAGGGCGCTGCTGACGCGCTGCGCCGCTGCATCCGTCCGCTGCAGCGAGGATGCGTCCGGCAACTGCAAGGCCACGAAAAGATATCCCTGGTCCTCCTGCGGGATGAAGCCGGCCGGAGCGCGCGCGCCCATGAATGCAGCCAGTAACGCTATGGCAACCAGAACCAGCATGGTGACCGCGGACTTGTGCAGCAGCACACTCGAGGTGGAAACGTACTTCTCTTGCGTATATCCGAACGCGCGGTTGAAGAGATCGAAAAAGCGCGCCAACGGCCCGCGCCGGCGGGTATGATCCTTGGGCTTGAGCAGCAACGCCGCCAGCGCCGGGCTCAGTGTGAGCGCGTTGAATGCGGAAATCAAAACCGATACCGCAATGGTGATGGCGAATTGCTGATAGAGCCGGCCGGTGATGCCGGGGACCGCGGCTGTCGGAATGAAAACCGCCGCCAGAATCAGCGCAATCGCCACCACCGGGCCGCCCACCTGCTCCATGGCCTGAATGGTGGCCTCCCGCGGAGCCATGCCCTGTTCAATCAGGTGCTCGACGGCTTCCACCACGATGATGGCATCGTCCACCACCAGCCCGATCGCCAGCACCAGGCCGAAGAGCGAAAGTGTGTTGATGGAAAATCCCAGGACCGGAAACAGAATAAACGTTCCGATCAACGAAACCGGCACCGCCATCAATGGGATGATCGTCGGCCGCCAGCCCTGCAGGAAGATGTAGACCACCAGGATGACCAGTAACAGCGCGATCCCCAGCGTCAGCACGATCTCGTGAATGCCGGCGGTAACGGCCTTGGTGGTGTCGAGCGGCACGTCATACCGCATACCGGCCGGAAAGCCGGCGGCCAGTTGTTGCATGCGCGCGTTGACCGCGGCCGCCGTCGAGACGGCGTTCGATCCGGGAAGTTGATAGACGGCCATCATGCCGGCGGGCGCACCGTTATAACGTGCCGACAGGCTGTAGACCTGCGCGCCAAGCTCAATGCGCGCGACATCGCGCAGGTACAACACGGACCCATCCGGGTTCCCGCGAATCACGATTTTGCCGAATTCTTCCGGCGTGACCAGACGGCCCTGTGTGCGCACTGTATAGGTGAACTGCTGCCCCGCTGGCGCAGGCTCGCCCCCAATTTGTCCCGCAGGATTCACATTGTTCTGCGTTTGCAGCGCGTTGATTATCTCGATCGGGGTGACGCCGAGTTTGGCCAACTGGTCCGGTTTCACCCACACGCGGAGGGCGTACTGGCCGCCGAAAATCTGGACGCGCGACACGCCCGAAACTCGCGTCAATTCGTCCTGTAGATTGATGATGGCGTAATTGGTCAGGAATTCCGCGCTGTACCGGTTGCCCGGCGAGGACAAACCAATCAGCATCAACGGTGAGGTCAGCGATTTCTGTACCGTCAAGCCGGCCGCGGTTACCTGCGCCGGAAGCTGCGCCTGCGCTTGCGATACGCGAAGCTGCGAGAGCACCTGGTCGGTATCCGGATTGGTCTTGACATCGAAATCCACGTATACGGTGGCCTGACCGTTGTTCGCATTCACCGAGTACATGTAGAGCATATTGTCCACGCCGTTCATCTGCTGCTCGATCGGCGTCGCGACCGCTTGTTCCAGCGTCTTGGCGTCCGCGCCGGCATAGGTCGCCTGGACCTGAATCTCGGGCGGAACGATATCGGGGTATTGCGACGTCGGCAGCGTCAACAAGGAGACCACGCCGATAATCACCGTGAGGATGGCGATGACGATGGCCACAATGGGCCTGCGGATGAAGAATTTGGACATGGGTTAAGGTTTGGCCGTGCCCGCGGCGGGGGTGGGGGCGGATGGCGTCGCCGAAGCGATGTGCGGATTCACAGGCACGCCCTCTTTCAACTTCTGAAGGTTGTCGGTGATGACCGTAGTGCCGGCTGGTAGCCCGCTTTCGACAATCCAGTCGTTGCCGTACTGCGGCCCTAAGCGGACGTTCACTACGTGGACGTGGTTGTCCGCGCCGACCGTGTCCACCTGCTGGATGCCCTGTAATTCCTGGACTGCAATTTGCGGAACCAGAATCGCTCCGCGGCGAACTTCAGTGGCCGCCGTAACCCGGCCGAATTGGCCCGGACGCAAGACCCCGCCGGGGTTGGGAAAATCCGCGGCAATTCGGATAGCCCCGGTCTGCTGATTCATCTGCCGATCGACAAAAGCGATGTGCCCCTTGCGCGGGTAGATCTGTCCGTTTGAAAGCGTTAGGGTGAGCGGCAAGCTGGAGGACGCGCGCAGCAGGTCTCCGCCGGCTTGGCGGGCGCGCGCGGTGAGCGCCAGATATTCGTTGTCGCTGATCGAGAAGTAGGCTTTGATGGGGTCCAGTTGCGAAACCGACGTCAATACGGATTGCGGGTTTACCAGGTTCCCGACCTGAATGGCGGCCTGGCCGGCGACTCCGCCGATCAGCGAATGCACCTGCGTGAACCCAAGGTTCAGTTTTGCGGTGGTGAGCGCTGCCTGCGCAGCGTCGACATTGGCGCGCGCCGCGTTGACCGCCGCCTGCGCCGAACCGACCGACGCCCGCGTTTGCGCGGCCTGCTGTTTCTCGCTATCGAGCTGGCTTTGCGCGATGGCGCGCGCCTCCGCCAGTGGCGTGTCGCGTTTCAGATTGATCTCCGCCAATTCCAATTGGGCCTGCGTTTGCTTGACCTGCCCCTCGGCTTGGCCGACTTGAGCCTCCGCCTGATTCAACTGCGCCTGGGCTTGGTCGACCGCCGCCTGAAAGGGACGCGGATCGATTTCAAACAAGGTTTGGCCCTTTGCGACGAAGGACCCCTCGCGATAGTCCTGGCGAATCAAGTATCCGCTTACTTGGGGTTGGATTTGTGCGTTTACGTACCCGTCCAGCGTTCCCACCCAGTCGCCGTTGAGTGGAACGTCCGCCTCCCGCACCTGAATCGCGGATACCGGGAGCGGCCCCATAACCGGCGCGGATGATGCGGTCTTGCCGCAGCCCGCCAGCGCCAAGAGCCCGAAGCAAAAAACCAGGATAATGGCCCTCCTGCGCGTACGGTACGCGAATGTTCGTTTGTTTCCCGTGGCCAACGACCCCTCCTGAATGCGGATCTTGAAAATATACACGAATGTATCTTTTTGTGAGATTCTGAAAGTGCCATGAACGCTTCAAAAAAAGACGAGGCCGCGGCCGATTCACCGAGTCTTGCCAGGAAGCAGGAACGCGCGATCCTAACCAGGATGCAACTGACCAACGCCGCGCGGCAGATCTTCGCCAGCCACGGTTTTGAACCGTCAAGCGTGGAAGAGATTGCCGCCGTGGCTGGAAAAACGCGCGGCGCGTTCTATGCGAATTTCAAGGACAAGGAAGACGTCTTCTTCGCAATTTTCGAGGAAGACCTTTCGCGCGATCGGGAACAGGTGAGCCTGCATCTAAGTGAAGCCTCTTCCAGCGAAGAACTGATCGGAAGGTTGGCGTCGCATCTGCGCGAGGTGATCAAAGACCGGCCGCGGATGCTGCTCGCGTTGGAATTCAAGCTGTACGCCATCCGGCATCCTCGGCGGCAGAAGCGGCTGGCGACTTTGCATGCCTCGATGTGCGCCCAATGCATGGAGGCGGATCTCGACAGATTGCTTCCGGAATTTGCCACTGCCGGTCCGGACCGGAAGCGCACTCAGTCCGCCCAGATCGGGGCAATTCTCGACGGATTGGCTTTGAACTGCATGTTCGATGGCGGCAGCTTGAGCGAAGAGCAGATACTGCGGCTGATCCAGGCGAATCTGCGCGTGGTTTTAGGCATGGAATAAAGCGTGAGAGAGGCAACCGTGGGATCATTGAGGAGTCATGAATGCTCCCCTTGGCCCGCAGCCTACCCTGGGCCGAATATTCGGCAGCGATTGGACGATTGCGAATGTTGCGAAATTGCTGCGTTTCAACGCCGGACAGGACTTCGTGCGCACCGGCCCGCTCCTTGGCGGCCTGCGCGAGATCGGCGAGAACTACCTGCGGAGGACGTCGGCCCGGCACCTCCCTTCCGGCGTTACGGTCACGTTAAGGCGCGACACAATCGGCAACTGGCATGCCGAGTTGTGCTTCGCGGAGTTGGACCACTACCTTCCGTGGAACGATGCTTTGGCTGAGGAATGGCTGGCGGCACTGTTCCTGCAGGATCGCCCGCGCGTGCGGGATGTGACGGAAGGCGCTGCCCAATCGAAGAGCGTCCGCCACTTCAAACTCGTCGTGGCGGGCGGAACTTGGCGCCAGCCGAACGCACCACTATAAGATTGGCTTGCGACCCAAATGCCGGCGGTCAAAACCACTCGCTCCGATATGCCACCCACCAGCTTATGCAGAAAATTGGAATGGTTGCACCCAGCGCCCACCAAATCGGCAACGCGAAATCGGCAATTAGCCCCAGGACCATGAAAGTGGTCCAAAAAATCTTTCGCTGCATTTAGCGGCTCGGCTGGTTCTTGCTTAAGCATAGCGCCGCTGACGCCGCGATGGCGGTAGGACCGGCGTGAAGGGCGATCCGCTTTAACGGCGGAGAAAGCGCAGTGCTCGGGCCGATCACCCTCATTTCAGTATTTGGACATGATAGGATCACAGCAGATGCGCAAGGCGCTGCTGATCGCGATGGCTGGGACGCTCGTGCTGGCCGGCTGCCATCGGAAAAGGTCCGCGCAAACACCGGCGCCCCCTGCACCAGCCCCCGCTGCCGCGACAACTCTGCCTGCCCCCGGCGCGCCGGCAAATCCGGAGGCTCCCGCGGCGGCAACCCCCGAATCCAGTGAAGCGGGTCTGGCGAGCTGGTATGGCCATCCCTATCACGGGCGCGCATCGGCAAGCGGCGAAATCTACGACATGGAACAGATGACGGCGGCGCATCGCACGCTGCCATTCGGCACTATGGTGCGCGTGTACGATCTGGACAATGAAAAATCGGTAGACGTGCGTATCAACGACCGCGGTCCATTCGTGGATGGGCGGATCATCGACCTGTCGCACGCCGCAGCGCGGGCCATCGAAATGATCGGGCCGGGAACAGCGCGCGTGCGGCTGGAGATTTTGAGCGCGCCGCCGCCGGTGCAAGCGCATTTCGGCGTGCAGGTGGGCGCATTCCGGGAGCGCGAGAACGCCGAGCGCCTGCGTCAGGCGATGGAAGCGAAATACGGCCGGGCGCGGTTGGTCCGGCGCGCGGATACTCCGGGCTGGTGGCACGTGGTGGTGGGGATGGAATCGTCGCAAGATGGCGCGTCCGCATTGGCGAACCGCATCCGCGGTGACGACAGTTCAGTAACCTCGGCATTCGTGGTTCGCCTGGATTCTGTATAATCGAAGCAGCCAATGGAGCGCGGTGCTAACGGCTGGGCCCACGGCTTGGTGGGGCAGTCGCCGCAGATCTGTGAGATCCGCCGGCTCATCGAAAAACTCGGACACTCCCACGCGCCTGTGCTGCTGCTGGGGGAGAGCGGGACGGGCAAAGAGGTGGTGGCACGCGCCATTCACGACGCCAATCCGAGCGGCGAATTCGTGCCTATCGACTGCGGCTCGCTGGTGGGACCGTTGCTCGAGAGCGAACTGTTCGGCCATACCAGGGGCGCATTCACCGGCGCCACCGAGGCTAAGCGGGGCCTGATCGAAGTGGCGGATGGCGGCACGGCCTTCTTCGACGAGATCGGCGATCTGCCGCTGGACATCCAGGTGAAACTGCTGCGACTGTTGCAGGAGCGCGAGTTTCGTCCGGTGGGCTCGTTGAAGCAGCACAAGGTAAATATCCGGGTGATTGCGGCCACGCATCACGATCTGGCGCGCGACGCAGCGCGGGCTACGTTTCGCCAGGATCTTTATTACCGGCTGAACATCGTCAGCCTGCGGTTGCCGGCGTTGCGGGACCGCAAGGGCGACATCGCGGAACTGGCCGATCATTTCCTGCGGCGATTCGGCCCTACGCACCGGCTGACTTCAGAAGCCCTGGATGTGATGATCAACTACGATTGGCCGGGGAACGTGCGCGAGCTGCAGAATTCCATCGAGCGAATGGTGGCGTTGAATACCGGCCCCTGGCTGGGTGTCGCGGACCTGCCTTCCCCGCTTCAAGCCGGCCGGGAGTCGGATCCGCCGCTGGCATCGGCGGTGGCTGCGGGTTCGGAGACGGTGCTGCCCTTGCTGCATTCGCCGCCGCGCCAGCCTGGATTATTCCTGGCCACAGTGGAAAAGGAAACCATCCTGAAGGCGCTGGCGGCCACCCACGGCGACCGCGCCAAGGCGGCCCACATGCTGGGCATCGGCCGCACGACGCTCTACCGCAAGCTCAAGGAATATAGAATCGAGAATTGAAGATTGCGCTGGATTCCACGTATAGCGTAGGCGCGGACTTGTCCGGGGTTGGCGTATATTCGCGCGAGATGCTGGACGGGCTCGCGCGGGCGCACCCAGGCGACCGGTTCGCATTCTGCTACCGGCCGCATCGGTACTTGCGCTCGCTCGGCGAGCGTCTGCCCGCCAACGCCCGGCGGTTCCTGCTGGGCGAAACGCGCGCGCCGCGATCGGCAGACGTGTTTCACGGACTGAACCAGCGGTTGCCCCACACCCGCCTGCGCCGCGCCGTAACCACTTTCCACGATCTATTCGTGCTGACCGGCGATTACTCGACGCCGGAGTTCCGGCGGCGGTTCGCGGAACAGGCGCGCGACGCGGCCGGCCGCAGCGACCGTATCATAGCCGTATCGCAGTTCACGGCCGGACAAGTGACCGGGCTGTTGGGAGTGGATGCGGCACGCGTGCGCGTGGTGCATCATGGGGTCAGGGCGCCAGTGGAAACGGCGCTCACGCGCCAAAAGATCGTTCTGCACGTGGGCGCCATTCAGCACCGCAAGAACCTGTTGCGCCTGATCGACGCTTTTGAAAGAGTGGACAGCGGCTGGCAGCTCGTGCTGGCCGGGTCCGCCGGATATGGCGCGGCGGACATCGTGGCCAAGGCCGCCGCGTCGCGCAGCCGGGAACGGATTCACATGCCCGGCTATGCGACCCCGGCCGAACTGGCCAATTGGTACGCGCGGGCGATGGTCTTCGCGTTCCCCTCGCTTGACGAGGGCTTTGGGATGCCGGTATTGGAAGCGATGGCCGCGGGGGTGCCGGTGATTGCGTCCGATCGCTCAGCGGTGCCCGAAGTGGCGGCGGAGGCGGCGTGGCTGGTGGATCCCGAAGATACGGAGGAATTGGCGGAGGCGCTGGCAACCTTAACCCAGGACAACGAGCGGCGTGCGCACTTCTCCCGCTTGGGGCTCGCGCGAGCCGCGAAGTTTACGTGGGCAGAGGCAGTAGAAAAAACGTGGCGGGTTTATCGCGAGTTCGCCGATAGCGGACCGGACTAGCGGATGGATCTAACGGGACTCTTCATCCACCGCGATCTTGAGGGCTTTCAGGAAGCGGTGGTCCTGCGTTGTGAATTTAACCTTGCCGGCGGTCTCGAAGCCGCGTTTCCGTTCGGGCTCTGCCCCCGACTGGTCTTCGGAGGCGCCCTCGCCGTCGTCGCGCTTGTTGAAACCAATGGTGGCTTCTAGCACCAGGAAAACATCGTACCCGGCGCGCTTGATTTCGCCAATCGCTTCCGCAATCCGGTCGGATTCTGAGAGCGAGTCGTTGATCGCGTTCCCCAGATCCTGCATCAGGTTCTTCAATGCCTCGTCCACAACGACCTCCCTCTATATTGTGGGATGCGACCCTCTTCCGTCTCGTTGCAATTTAGGTCGCAACTGCCGTACCCGTTTAGATTGTAGTCGAGACGGAACGGCTTCACAAGATCTCCACGTTTTTTAATCGGCATGCTGGGCCGAAACCAACAGATACCTCACTTCTGATAGTATCGAGTTGTCGTGCCTAAGCGTAACATTTATCAAGATAGTGCGCGAGTCTACCATGAGGGCCGCCGCTTCCTGGGTTTTGTAGTTCCGGCGGTTCTGAAGCCAGCCCGCACGCTGTGGCACGAAATCCTGGGATTCGTGTTCGTCACGATGGCCATCGCCTTTGTTTTCTCCGGCTTCCGCACCATCAAGCAATTCGACGGTAGTGCCGGAGCGATCCTGCGGTTGGCCATGCTGGCCATCGGCGTGTGCCTGCTGGGCGGATACGGCATCTCCTCGTTCCTCCGGGCACGCAAAATCTCACGGTCGTGAAGGCGATTGGACCGGCCTGTTACATCTGCATCGCAATCCCGGCGCCGACGGTCGAATAAACGTCGCAGCCCGGCTCCACAGGCAAAACCGGAGCGGGCTTTGGACGCAGACCCAGCCGATGCATCAGGCGGCCTACATGGTCCGGATCGTAGCGGATGGCGAATCGCCCCTCGATCGCCTGCGCCAACCGCGCCGTGGTCCAGCGTTCCGTTTCAAAACCGAAACTCCTGGGGCCGGCGGCGAACATCTCGCGCACCTCGGCCAGTTGGCTGGGCGACAGGCGGCTGGGGCGTCCCGGAGCTTTGCGCTTGCGCAAGCGCTCCAAACCCTGCACCTCCAGTGTGCGGTACCAGCGGGAAGCGGTAGTCCGGCTTACCCCGAACTTGCGGGCAACCCGGGCTTGCGTGATCCCCTTTTGCAGGTCCTCGGCAGCTTCCAGGCGCCTGCGTTCCATTTCATCGCGACTTAACGTAACCGTAACGGTAGCGTACATATCCTCGCGCGCGGATTTCTTTGGCCAGAGCAATATCAATATACACCAAAACATTTTCGATGTAAATTGATTTTTCACGTTGGAGTGAGATTTTCTTAGGACATCGGAGGGAAGCGCTGGGGATCTCGGACGACCGGGCGCGGCGATGGTTGGGCCGGAGCCGCGCTTTTCTCATCGGCCCGCGCCGCGATTCGCGCCAACGAGGCTCCGCCACCTCGCCCAGCCGCAGAACCCTCGTGCCAGCGCGGAACTTCTTGTAGTCTCGGTGTCCAACTCGCGCACAAACTGACGGTCCTCTTCGCGCTCCTCCCGCTTTTCGCGCTCGTTCTCGTCTTCGATCGTTTCTCCGGGCGGCCAACCCTTGGATCTTTCCTCTTCCCTCCGGGCAGCGTCGCCGGACAGCGGCTTGGCGGATTAGGTTGCGGATTTGGTCTTCGGAGAGGGAGGGTGAACCGCCCGCCTGAGCTCGTGGTACCGCGCCCACTGCGTGAGGTTTCGGCAAGCTCGACTAAGGGCAGCTTACTCCGTTTCTAATGAGAATAGGTCAGGTCGGAACCGGATGAACCAAGGCGCCGGCCGATTCGGGAAAAAAAGCCCGCCAAGCTTCTGGCTTCCCCGTCACTCATTCCGAAGCGCCACCAGCGGATCCACCCGCAAAGCCCGCCGCGCTGGAATATAAGACGCCACCATGGCGATGACCGCCAGCACGAAAGCGACCGCGGTGAACGTCGCCGGATCCACCGCGCTCACGGAGTACAGCAGCTTCGCCATCAACCAGGTGAGCCCGGCGGAAGCGGCACTGCCGATCGCGATCCCCGCCAATGAAATCTTGCCACCCTGCGCCAGCACCAGCCGCAGCACGTCGCCCGGCTGCGCCCCTAGCGCCACCCGGATTCCGATCTCTCTCGCGCGCTGCGCTACCGAATAGGAAATCACGCCATAGATTCCGATGGAGGCCAGCACCAGCGCCAGCCCGCTGAACAGCCCGAGCAGGATCAGCGTGATGCGCCGCGTGGAAACCGAAGCGTTCACCACTTCCTGCATCGTGGCGATTCCGAAGATGGGTTGTTCGCTGTCGATCGAAGCCACAACCCCGCGAATCGCGGAAGCCAGCGCCCCTGGTTCCACGCCCGATTTCACCAATATCGCCATCTCATTCGACGCCATTTGGCGGAAGGGCATGTAGACCTCAAGCCGCGCGGGATTGGCGAGGCCGTACATTTTGGTATCCGCAAGCACCCCCACAATCTCGACCCACTGCGGCGCACGGTTGGCATTCAGGTGCCCGAAGATGAAACGCTTGCCCACGGGGTCCGCCCCGGGAAAGAGCCGCTGCGCCACGGTGGCATTCACCAGGGCCACCTTCGGAGCGTTCTCGCGATCCGCATCGGTGAAGCCCCGCCCGCGCAGCAGGCGGATGCCGAGCGTCTTCTCGTAACCCGGACTGACGATGTGCGTATCCGGATGCGGATAACCGCTCGGCTTGGAAATGGCCGTCCCTTCCACCGTAATGTCGGTGCGCGAATGGTCGTCTGTGAGCGGAATCGCCGTTCCCACGGCCGCCGATTCGACACCCGGCAGTGCGCGAACGCGGTCCAGCACCTGCTGCCAGAAACCGATCGTCGCCGGGTCCTTGTTGTATTGCACCGTGCGCAGGCTCATCTCCATCTTAAGCACCCGCGCGGGCCGGAAACCGGAATCCACCGCGAGCAGGCGATACAGGCTCTTCATCATCAGGCCGGCCCCCACCAGCAGGATCAGCGCCAGCGCAACCTCGCTGGTGGCGAGCAAACCGCGCCAACGATTCCGGCTACCTCCGGTGGTAGCCTTGCCTCCCTCCTTCAAGTCCGCGTGCACATTGCCGCGCGCGGAGTGGAGCGCGGGCGCCAGCCCGAACGCCAACACCGACAGCACCACCAGACCGGCCGAAAACAGCAGGACGGCGCCATTCATGCCAACGCTCGCGCCAGCCAGCGTATCCGCCGGAATCAACCGTGCCATCGCCGGAATTCCCGCCATGGCCAGGCCCACACCCGCCAAGCCGCCCAGCAGCGCGACCAGAAAGCTTTCCGTCAGAATCTGCCGCACAATCCTGCCGCCGCTAGCCCCGATGGCGATGCGCAGCGCGATCTCCTTGGCCCGCACGGCGCCCCGCATCAGGAAAAGATTCGCCACATTGGCGCAGGCCACCAGAAGCACGAAGATAGCGGCTCCCAGCAGCACCACGATCGCCGGGCGCGCGTCGCCCGAGAAGGTCTCGCGCAGCGGTTGCAGTTTGACGCCGCACTGGTCGTTGGCTTGCGGATACGCGCGCGCCAGTCGTGCCGCAATGCCATCCATTTCCGCGCGGGCCTGTTGAATCCGCACGCCTGGCGCCAAGCGTCCCACTACCGTTAGATCGCCGCGATCTTCCCTCTCCGCTATGCTGCTATTGTTCGTGGCCCAAGCGCCGATCGGCTCCATCACGTCGTATGTTTCCATCCACCGAAAGTCCCTGGGCAGCACGCCGACGATGGTTACGGTACGGCTATCCAGGCGGATCGTCTGTCCAATCACCCCGCGGTCGCCGCCGAAATGCGACTGCCAGAGCGCATAGCTGAGCAGCAATACCGGCGCGGTGCCCGGCTTTTCCTCGTCGGGGGTGAAGCCGCGCCCGATCGCCGGCCGTACTCCCGCCATGGAAAGAAAGTTCGGTGAAACCGCCAGGCCGCCGATGTTCTCCGGTTGACGGCTGCCGGTCATGTTGAAACCGACGTTGCTGACCGCCGCCATTTCGGAAAACATGTGGCTCTGCGCCCGCCAATCCAGAAAATTCGGATAAGAGACGCTCACATCGCCGACCCTCGGCGTGGTCTCGTGCAGCAGCACCAGGCGCGCCGAATCCTTGAAGGGCAGCGGCTGCAGCAGAACGCCGTAGACCAGCGAAAAGATGGCGGTGTTGGCTCCGATCCCCAGCGCCAGCGTGAACAACGCCGCAGCCGCAAAGCCGGGCGATTTCCGCAGCATCCGCCAACCGTAGCGGAGATCCTGCGCCAGCGTTTCCAGCAGCGAAACGCCGCGCGCGTCGCGGCATTCTTCCTTCACCTGTTCCAGGCCCCCGAAATCCATGCGCACTCGCCGCTGAGCTTCGTCGCGGCGCATTCCGGTCTTCATATATTTCTCGATTTGCCGTTCCGAGTGAAATCGCAACTCCATGTCCATTTCGGATTCAACGGTATCGCGGTGGAAGAGGGAACGCAGACGAAAGAACAGATCCTTCAGCATGGCAGGCTCCTAGGCAGGGTCCAGCACCTGGGCCACGGCGGTTGTCAGCTTTAGCCACGAAGCCCTTTCCGTGGCAAGCTGCAGGCGCCCGGTCTTGGTGAGTTCATAGTATTTGGCGCGCCGGTTGTTGTCCGACGTGCCCCAGCGAGCTTTGATCCATCCGCGGCGCTCCAGCCGGTGCAGCGCCGGATACAGAGAGCCCTGCTGAATCCGCAGCACATCGCTCGACATCTGTTGCACCCGTTCCGAAATGCCCCAGCCGTGCTGGGGTTCGAGCGCCAGCGTCCGTAGGATCAAAAGATCCAAAGTGCCTTGCGGCAGTTCGATGCGTTCCTTCATGCGCGTTTCCCGTTTCGCTTCTACAGGTGAGCATAACAGATCCCCTGTCGAAGTGCAAGGGAAGGCGGCCGGCGTCGCTACTTCGGCGTTTTTATGCGCCCAGGGAGCGAAGGAGATCGACGGGGCGCACGATGCCGATACCCTCGAAGGACTTCAAGCGGAGCAGGTGTCGATCGCCGGAAACCACGAGATGGGCCGCGCCGGCAACCGCGCATTCGAGAATACGGTTGTCCGTCGCGTCTTCGGAAACGGCATCTACCGCGATCATGGGAACGACGAGAACTCTGGCGATCTCCCGCATGATGGCCGGAGAAACCAACAAATCAAATCGTCTTTCAGTCGCTTGCCGCCACGCCTGAAGCGGCAACCCCCGGCGGTAAGTGAAGGCTGAGATGTAGATGTTGGTGTCGAAAACGACTCTAACCCCGCTGGAGTTTGCGGTGTTCATGAACGATACGGTTCAGGTCTGTCGCTTTGATGCCGAGCCGCTTGGCTCGCTGGGCGCCGTAGCTTGCCAGTCGACCGCTTTCTTTCAGCAGTGCCTCGACGTCCATTGGACTGCGGGCCTGCTCGGCCTTAGCCCCTTTGATGAGATCGTCAATCCACCGGTCATCGTCCAAACCGCGCTGGGCGCCGTTAGCACCGTTAGCCACGAGCGGCGCAACCGGGAGTCCCAGTGTTTTTATCGTTCTGCCCATGTGTGTGCCTTTCGTTGGAACTTCAGGCTCGACTAATTCAAGTATAACCAAAGAATGAATGCGCGTTAGAATCGGAACTGTTATGAATGCGCAACACCCCAACCAGCGCGTCGCAGAAAAGATTGACGCAATTCTCTCCAAGCGTGACGAAGGCTTGAGCCAGGAGAAACGTGAGTCCCGTCTACAGGGCCTTGAGCGTGTCGCTAGGTCTATTCGCGATCCGGGCCACAAACATAAAACGGGAGCGGTCTTCTGCCCCACGAGACCTAACTAACCGAGGGTCAGTTCCCGCGGACGTAACTCTTGTTCAGCGCCGCGGCTGCCGCGCAGCCACGTCTGGAACCTCTCCATATACAGATAAATCACGGGCGTAATATACAGCGTCAGGAACTGCGATACCACGAGTCCGCCGACCACCGCCAATCCCAGCGGCTGGCGCGCGTCGGCGCCTTCGCCATAGCCCAGGGCGATGGGCAGCGTGCCGAACAGTGCCGCCACGGTAGTCATCATGATGGGCCGGAAGCGCAGCATGCAGCCAGAGTAGATCGCCTCGAACGGCGGCTTGCCTTCCACCCGCTGCTGTTCCAGAGCGAAATCGATCATCATGATGGCGTTCTTCTTCACCACGCCGAACAGCATGATCAGGCCCACGAAGGCGTACAGGTCCAACTCCTTGTGGAACAGCCGCAGCGTGAGCAGCGCGCCGAACACCGCCGAAGGCAATCCGGAAAGAATCGTGATGGGGTGAATGAAGCTCT
>JBEKTJ010000041.1:0-39386 GCA_049516155.1 Bryobacteraceae bacterium | reverse complement strand
GCTGAGATTCCCGCTAAAACCTCCATTTTGGAATACGGCATAATACAGACCCGTAGAGCCGGAGGAGACGAACTGATTTGGCTGAACCCAGACCGTATTCGACGAAAATCCCAGGCAGCCGGAACACGGCATGCCCAAATCGTTTGGTTGGTTGAAGCCCACAAATGCTTGTATCAGTTGTAGCGAGGCAGCGGCCTTGAGCGGCGTCTGGCTGGGCGCGGCGCAGCGGAGCAAACAGATAACCGTGCCGGATAGTTTATGCATTTTCATTTTGCATTCTTTGCATTAAGCATGTTGGAGCCGCCCATCGCCATGTCCGGCCGCTTATAGCAATTGTGCGCTCAGCACCTGATCCGGTCAAGGAAATTCTATCGAGCGCGGTACTGGCCGGCCACCCGACTACGGAAGCCGGCTGACAGCCGGCTGCGGCCAGGATTGGCCGCCCTCCAAGATCACCGCGATTGCGCCCTGGCATGCTGCTGCATGGCCACTTGACGCAGCAATATGAATGACGAAACGTTTTCGGAGGTTAAGAGGCCGACCAACTTTTCCCCATCCATCACCAGCGCGCAGGCCCGCGTTCCCGCCAAATCCTGGAGCACCTCGGAGAGGGGCGTATCCGGCGAGACCCGCCGCGGATTGCGATCCATGGCGGAGGCCACATAGGCATCCGGACCGTCGGTCAGCATGGCGCGCACCAGCGCCGCGCGCGTCAGCAGCCCCAGCACCTGATCGCCATGCATCACCGGGAAATCGTTTTGCGAAGCGGCCAGCAGCAGATTGCCCGCGTCCCGGATGCTTTCTCCGTGCGAGAGCGTGCGAAAGTCCGTGATCATGGCGGCGCGCACAGGAACGCCCGTGGTCAGCAGACGGCCGCGTAACGCGGCGCCCTCCTGCGAAGCGCCGATATAGATGAACATGGCTACGAATACCAGGATGAAATTGGAAGACAGCAGGCCGTAAAGCCCCAACATGGCTGCCAGCGCCTGTCCCGAGCTGGCCGCGATGCGGGTGGCTTCCTCCTCCGTCTTGAACAGCATCAGCGCCGATCGCAGCACCCGGCCTCCATCCATGGGATAGGCCGGTACGAGATTGAAAACGAACAGCAGGAAATTGCCGGTGGCGATGCGCTGCACCAGGTTTGCATCGGTGGGATCGCGCAGCAATTCGACGGGCAAGAACTGGTGTTGGGTGGCCAGCCAGACGAACAGGCCCGCGGCGATCAGCCCATTCACCAGCGGTCCGCTGATGGCGATCCAGAATTCTTCCCGGCCTTTGGGGATGCGCTCCGGGCGCGATATCCCCCCGATCGGGTACATCACGATTTCCGTGGTGCGGATACCATACTGGCGCGCCACCAGCGTGTGTCCCAGTTCGTGCAGCAAGACCGAAGCGAACAGCGCCAGCACGTACAGCGCGGTCATGGCCCCCGACTGCCGCTCGCCCACGCCGATGAACAGCAGAAAGATCAGCAGCATGACGAACGTGAAGTGGAAGCGCACCGGCACGCCAAATACGCGCAGCACGCCGAGCGTGCCGGAACTGGGCGCCGGTTTGGGTTTATCGCCGGTTGGCGTGGTTGACGTGGCGTCAGGCATTTGGCGACCAAGAACTCCGTACCATTGTCGCGCGAAGCGGGTTGAGTTGCGGAAAGGCTGTCTTCGTTGTTAGAATACTAGTTTCGCTGTCTTGAGGAGATTCCCGTAACATGGCACAGATTTGTGAAGTATGCGGCCGGGGTCCGCGGTTTGGGCATCGCGTCAGCCACGCGCACAACGTGAGCAAGCGCCGCTGGAATTTGAATTTGCAGTCGGTGCACGCGGTTATCAACGGCGCTAGCAAGCGCCTGCGCGTGTGTACGTCGTGCATCCGCTCGGGCAAGATTCAGAAGGCCGCCTGACGGGCTGAAAGCCCATCTTACGTCAGATAAACATCTCTTCGTCCTGCGTGGCGTGCTCGGGAGAATTCCGGTTGCCGCCCTGGGCATAGGTAGTCAAGGCTGCCCTGACGCCGGCGACCAGACCGTTAACCTCCTTAACAGGTTTTAGCACAGCGCTCTTGACCGCTTCGCCGGCATATTCCACTCTTGCGACGGTTTGATCCACGGTTGCATCGATCTGCGCAATACGGGCTTTCGCGCGCCCATTGGCATCGTCCATCAACTCGCCGATGCGCTCGGCCTGCAGGCGGGCGGCCTTGGCGATAACTAACGTCTCCGCCGTGATGTCGGCGATGCGGGGCCGGTTCTCCTCCACGATTTTGCCTGATGCCGTCAGAAGATTGTTGGTGGCCGTCAAGAAAGTCTCGAACTTGTCCGACAGCGGTCCTAGCTTGCTCTGCGCTTCCTTGCCGGCTTTTTGCGCCTCCATCACGGCGCGGTATATGCCAAACAATATAATTGTCTGCCACGCAAAGGCGATGCAGGCTAGAAACACCGCCGCGGAAACCACCCACCGGAAGACTTCTTCACTCATGAAACCCTCCCTGGCATTCGAATCAGTTAGCCGTTCCTTCCTGGGGAGTTTGTGGCGGAGTTTGCGGCGGCTGGTTCACCGCGTCGCGGTAGGCCTGTTTGCCGGCTTCCATGGCATCGGAGATGGTGTCCTTTTGACGGTTCAACGCCTCTTTACTCTTCGCGAGCAGGTCGCCGGCTGAATCCTTTAGCTCGGTGCCGCGTTGTTTGAGATAATCGGTCCCTTCGCCGGTCTTATCCTTTATGAGTTGGCGGGTGTCCGCACCGGACTTCGGCGCAAACAACATGCCGATACCAATGCCCACGCCCAGACCCAGCAAGAAACTCGACAATCCGTTTTTGTCCATCTCACTCCTCCCTTTACAGCCTCTAGTATACCTTGCCCCGCGCGGAGACATGGTACATTGCTATACCATCGGAAAGCATCCCGCATGAAACAGCGAAAGTCGGTTCCTCTGGACGCGGCCGCGTTGTGGGAGTACGCACTGTTATTGCTGGGCGGGCGCGCCTATTCGAGCGGCGAACTGCGGGAAAAGCTGCGCCGCAAGGCCGTGCGTGCAGCAGATGTAGACCCCACCATAGCGCGTCTGAAGGAATACGGCTACCTGGACGATCGGAAGTTCGCGGAGAATTTCGCGGCGGCACGCCTGGAAAATCAAGGGTTGGGCAAGACGCGCGTGCTGGCGGACTTGTCCCGCCGCCGGGTGACGCCCGCGGTAGCGCAACAAACCGTGGGGAAAGTGTATGAGAACGTAAGCGAGGAGGGTCTAGCCGAAGACTTCGTGCGGCGCAAGTTCCGCATGGCGGCCAGGGAGAGTCTTTTCCAGGACGAAAAGCAGATGGCTTCGGCATACCGGCGACTGATGCATGCGGGGTTCAGACCGGCAACGGCTGTCGCGGTTTTGAAGAAATTCGCGCGCAATCCGGAACTGCTGGACGGGTTCGAGCCGGAGTAGGACAGGTCTCCGGCCTGTCTCTGAACCGCGGGAAACAGGACAGGCCAGGAGGCCTGTCCTACAGCGGGTTCCGGGCGAACACGTATTCCTCGACAGGCTGGCCGCCGATCAGATGTTGCTGGATAATTCGCTCGATGACTTCTGGCGTGGCCGAGCGATACCAGGTTCCCTCGGGGTACACCACCACGATGGGACCCTGTTCGCAGACGCGCAGGCAATTCGCCTTGGTGCGGTAAACACAGTGGCCGCCTGCCAGCAGGTCCAGTTCCGCCAGTCGGCGTTTCAGATATTCCCACGATTCGAGACCCACTTCTTTCGGCGCGCATTTGGGCTTGGTCTGGTCGCAACATAGGAAGATGTGGCGGCGGATATTGCCGATCTGCAAGCCTTGGGCGATTTGTACGAGGCGCTCGATTTCCACGCCTCGATTGTAGCGCGCGCTCACATGCGCCGGCCCCAAACTGCCACGCCCAACACCCCCAGGATCTGCGGCGCCAGTTGCAGCGCGCATCGTGGCGCCACCATGCATAGCGGCGCCAACGGCAGCCATCTGAACGAGGTATTTGCTTCGAAGGCCAACAAAATCAGGAGTGGCGACAGGATACGGCCGATGTCGGTTACCTCCAGCCACTGATCGCGCCGCAGCAGCACTCCCAACAGCACGAACAAAAGCATCGCCCAGCCCCGTGGGTTGAAGCCGGTCTTGCGCGCCACCGGATATGCGATGGCGAACGCCAGCAGGATTCCCGCGATCGCCAGATAGTCGAATCCCCTGACGAGCGCGCCCACGCCCGGTGAGAACGGATACGGCAGCGGGTGCAGAAGCCGGCCGATCAGCCCGGCAAACGGCAGGCCGAACGGTTCGGGCCCCGCATAGGGCGGCAACCGTGTGCCGATGTATCGATACCATGCCAGCGCGGGGAGGGCCGCGGTTCCGAAGATCGCGGCGCGCAACACATGCTTCCGCAACAGCAGCCAGATGCAGTAAGCGGCTACCGGCAACAAGCCCGTGTCGCGGACCAAAGCGCCCAGCAGCAGCACGGCGTACAGCTTCCAATCCGGCTCGCGACCCCGGCTATAGAGGGCGAACGCCATCACGAATGCCGCCAGTGCCACATCCACGCCCATGCGATCCATCGAAACGATCGATGCCGGAATGCACACGAACGCCAAGCCCCAGGCCCGGCTGTGCCCGTGCAACGCGGCCAGGCGGCTCAGCCAATACGCGCCTAGCGCGAAGAAAAGCAGGATCACCGTTCGGTAGGCGGTGTCGACGCGGCCGGCGCTGCCCCCGGCCAGCGCGTAGGCCATCGCCGGAATCAGAATGCGCTTGTAGCGCAGCCGGGGATTGTCGATGTACCGCCACATCCCGTCCGCCAGGAAGGGATCGTGCGCGATGTAGTGATAGAACTGTCCATCCCAGCCGTAGGATTGCTGGAAGCGATAGACGTTCTCGCGGGCCAGGGCAGGGGGAATGGGGAACTTAGCGCCGGTGCAATACAAGGCGGTCCAGTTGCCGCCATAGTTGCGGTGCACAGTGACTGCTTGCCACGACAGGACTAGCGCGGCGCACAGCAATGCCCACGCGGCGCTGTTTAGGGCAGGCGTTTGTCGATTCATCTTGCGCGAAGGTCCAGGGAATCCGGCTAATAGGAAACTGTACCGCTTCTCCGCGGGCGGCGCCTCCCAGGCGCTTGCCGGTGCCGTCGTTACGGCACCAATGCGAAGACGGCTCCGGCAGTCCCGTAGGGTTCCGTCTCTGGACCCTCATCGGTGGCGCCGTACAGCACGCCATTGCTGCCCTGGACTAACCCGGCTCCGGGATTTACGGGACCACTGACCGAAAAATCCAAAAGGATCGCGAAACTCCAGGACGCCCCTGCCGACACAGGGGGTTTGAGGGCGAAGACCGTACCATAACCCAGCCCTCCTCCCCAAGTGGTTCCGTAGAGGTCTCCGTTGTCCCCTTGAACCAGATTGCCATAGGGGTCGATGCCGTCATTCTGATGATTGAAAAGAAAGCCATGAAGATCCTGTTCAGTCCACGCGCCGTCCGGCGAGGCTGGCGGGCTGAGCGAGAATACGGTGCCTTTAATGCCACCGGCCGTGCCGCCCGAGGTCATGCCGTAGAGGACGCCGCCAGTGCCAACGATCACGCCGTTGGGATAGCTGCCGAAGCTGGCAGCACCTCCGAAACTCCAAAGCACGTTTTCCGTCCATGCCCCGCCTTTCGTGGCCGGCGGTGTCAGCGAGAAAACGGTTCCCTGCAGCCCGCCCTCTGGCTGTACGAAATACTGACCACCCGCTGCAGTCGTGCCATATAGAACCCCGTTTGCGCCGATGGCGATATCGTTGGCGCCAATCCCGTCCCCCTGGAACCCTCCGAAGCTCCATAGCAAGGCTTCTTTCCATTCGCCGCCGCTGGACTCGGGCGGCGCCAGTGAGAAGACGGTTCCGCCGCAGTAATTCACGAATTCTCCGGGGCAGGTATCGTAGTCCCCGCCGCCGAGCGTGGTCCCGTACAGGACACCGTGGCCGTCCATGACCAAAGTGTTAGGACCACCCCAGGCCACCGACGTCGGCCCGAAGCTGTAGAGGATAGTCCCGGTCCACGCGTCTCCAGGCGACGCCGGCGGCTTGAGCGAGAAGACCGTTCCGCCGCCATTGGAGCCGCCAGTTACCGTAGTGCCATAGACAGTGCCATCGGGACCGATGACCACACCCCCTGTCGGGCCTTCCCCGTCAGTTGACGTTCCACCGAAGCTCCAAAGCACGGCTTCGGTCCACGCGTCTCCCTGAGATTCGGGAGGGGTTAGGGAGAAGACAGTCCCGGACCCGAAACTGTCGAAAGGCGTGTCCCCCCCGTAACCATAAGGGCCCCCTTGCTCAGTAGTGCCGTAAAGCACGCCGTTCTTGCCGATCACAAGCGAGCTATCCGGCATGGAGCCGTTCGGAGCCATCAGCAGGGAGGTGTAGGGGAAGACGTACAGAGTCACGGTTTCGGAGGCCGCTATATTGGGCGGCAGCAGCAAGGCTAGGGCGAGGGCCGTCAAAGACAGCGAGCGATGGATGCAGCGCATGAAATGGAACCTCCCGGGCGCGATTTTTCCGGCTTCAGTTAGTTTATCGGAATCAGCGCTGACCTGCGGCGGTTTTGGGGGCAGAGCGACGGGTGGCAGTACTAGCCCGGTGCTTTACGGCTGCGGGTTGCGATTAGATCTCAACTTGCGTGCGTTTGAAGCGGTAAATGACCGCGGGGGATTCTTTGCCGCCTCAGCGAAAGCTCGAACCGGACGCCTTCCGCTTCTTGCAGCGCGGTGAGCATGTTGGACAGATTCGCGGCGGAGGGGCTGCCGTTTGGCACTAGCATTCGCATCAAGCTCTTGGCTGGGATATGCGTGCGCTTCCCCAGATCCTGAAATCCGACCGTCGCGTTGCCATAGTCGTGGAGGACCGCCTTGCCAGTCTCCAGGTCGCCGATCACGCATTCGACAGCCTCGCGCAGAAGCGCTTGACGGAAATGCGGATCGCTCGGCGCCTACACTGATGCAGAGAGATCCCGGACAGGTGATGTTCGCGTACAACTCCGCCTCGCGGGAAATAGGAGTACCATCTGGCGGTATGAGAGACAGGCCAGGAGGCCTGTCCTACTTGATTTCGAGGATTTCTTTTTCCTTGCTGCGCGCGGCCTGGTCGATCTTATCCATATAAGCATTGGTCAGCTTCTGAATCTCGTCGTGGGCCCGCTTGTCTTCGTCTTCGGTGATCTTCTTGTCCTTCAGCAGCGCCTTCACCGCCTCGTTGCCGTCGCGGCGGATGTTGCGCACCGATACGCGATGGTGCTCCGCAACGCCGTGCAGGCGCTTGACGAATTCCTTGCGGCGCTCTTCGGTCAGCGGTGGGATGGGAAGCCGGATCATCTTGCCGTCGTTAGCAGGATTCAGGCCCAGGTCGGAGACCCGGATGGCCTTCTCGATCGGGCCGATCTGCGAGGCGTCCCAGGGCGTGACGGTGATCATGCTGGGCTCGGGAACGTGCAGGGTCGCCACCTGGTTCAGGGGCGAGGGCGTGCCGTAATAATCCACCCGAATGTGATCGAGCAGGCTCAACGTGGCCCGGCCCGTGCGAATGGTGGCCGCTTCGTGCTGCAGGTCGCCAATGGCCTTTTCCATGCGCGCTCTCACATGGTTCTCGACATCCTTGATGGAATTGAAAGCCGGCCCGGCGGGGGCGGCGGTGTGTTCGGTTTTCATATGTGGCCTAGTGAATGAGCGTACCGATCGGCTCGCCCATCGCCATACGCATTATATTGCCGCTGGTGTTCAAATTGAAAACGATTATCGGAAGTTGATTATCCCGGCACATGGCGATGGAAGTGGCGTCCATGACGGCCAGCGACTTGGACAGGACCTCCAGGTACGAAACTTCACGGTACATCACGGCGTCGGGGAACCGCAAGGGGTCCTTGTCGTAGACGCCGTCCACGCGGGTGGCCTTGGCGATCACCTCCGCGCGGATTTCGAGCGCGCGCAAGGTGGCGGCGGTGTCGGTGGAGAAGTACGGATTGGACGTGCCGCCGGCGAAGACGCAGACGCGGCCCTTCTCCAGATGGCGTATGGCGCGGCGGCGGATGTACGGCTCGGCCACCTCGTGCATCTCGATGGCGCTCATCACCCGCGTATGCACGCCGATCTGTTCCAAGGCGTCCTGCAGCGATAGGGAATTGATGACGGTGGCGAGCATGCCCATGTGGTCCGCGGTCACGCGGTCCATCTTTTGGGCTGCCGCGGCAATGCCGCGAAAGATATTGCCGCCGCCCACTACCAGCCCGACCTGCACGCCGGCCGCGGCTACGGCGGCGACTTCCGCGGCCAGTTCCTTGACGCGCTCGGCATGGATGCCGAAAGCCGCGCCTCCAGCCAGCGCTTCGCCCGAGAGCTTGAGCAGGATGCGCTTATACTGCGACACTGGCGTCGGGCGGCCCTTCGGCGCCGGATTCGACCGCGGCCACATCGCCCACTTTGTACCGGGTAAACCGCGAAACCGTGATATTTTCGCCCAGCTTGGCGATCTTGGTCTTGATCAACTGGCCGACCGTGAGAGAAGCTTCCTTGACGTAGGGCTGATCCAGCAGGCAAACCTCTTCGTAGAACTTCGCCAGGCGCCCTTCGACGATGCGGTCGATCACGTTGGCGGGTTTGCCCTCGAACGCGGCGCGGCCGCGCTGGATATCGCGCTCCTTGTCGAGCGCCTCGGCGGGAACGTCTTCCTTGCCGATGAACTTCGGATCGGCGGCGGCGATGTGCATGGCGATATCGTGCACCAGCTCCTGGAAATCGGCGGTGCGCGCCACGAAATCGGACTCGCAGTTGACTTCCACCAGCACGCCAAGCTGGCCGCCCGAGTGGATATAGCTGCCGATCAAGCCCTGTTTGGTCACACGCGCGGCTTTCTTGTGCGCGGACGCGATGCCGCGCTTCCGCAGAATCACTTCCGCGTTGCCGATGTCGCCGTTGGCCTCCACCAGGGCGCTCTTGCATTCCATCATGCCGGCGCCGGTGCGGTCACGGAGTTGCTTTACGAGTTGCGCGGTAATGTCCGCCATAATCATCTAAACCCAAAAAACCAAGAATTTAACCGCCGATACACGCGGATGCACGCAGATAAAACGCATTCCTATCGGCGTGCATTTGCATGCATCGGCGGTTACAAAGATGTTAGTGTCCGCTTTCGGTGCCCACAGCTTCGGCCTCCGGTTCGGCGGTTTCTGAAGCAGGGCCTTTACGCGGCGAAACCGGCGGCGGTTCGTCTTCCATCAGAGACTCCGCCATGATCTTCTCCGCATACTTGGGATCCACGTATTCGGTATATTCGGGCACCTCTTCCAGCGGGGTTTCGTCGCTCACGATTTTCTCGGTGGTGAATTCCTGCTCGCTGGCAAGCGCACGGCCTTCCACTACCGAATCCGCGATTTTGCTGGCGAACAGGCGAATGGCGCGCAACGCGTCGTCGTTGCCCGGTATCACGTAGTCCACCTCGTCGGGATCGCAATTGGTGTCCACGATGGCTACTACAGGGATACCCAACCGGCGCGCTTCCTTCACCGCGATGGCCTCTTTGTTCGAATCGATCACAAACAGGAGATCGGGCAGGCCGGGCATATCCTTTATGCCGGACAGGTTCGAGTCCAGGTGCTTGCGCTCGCGCTCCAGGCGGATGATTTCCTTCTTGGGCCGGCCGGTGTAGCCGCCCTCCACGCTGGACATGGCCTCCAGTTCCTTGAGCCGCTTGATGGACTTCTGCACCGTGGCCATGTTGGTGAGCAATCCGCCCAGCCAGCGTTGATTTACGAAAAACATTTGGCAGCGGCGGGCTTCCTCGGCGATGGCTTCCTGGGCTTGCCGCTTGGTTCCCACGAACAACACGTTCTTGCCTTGGGATGCCATTTCGCCCACGAAGCGGGCGGCGTCCTTGAACAGTTTCAAGGTTTTCTGTAGGTCGATTATGTAGATTCCGTTGCGTTCGCCGAAGATATATTCTTTCATCTTCGGATTCCAGCGCTTGGTCTGGTGCCCGAAGTGAACACCGGCTTCGAGCAATTCCTTCATCGATATTGCGGGCGTAGACTACCTCCTAATTTATCCGTGCCCAAGGCAACGCGCGCGGTCCAAAGCGAGATTTACGCGCGGGGCCCGGACACACCAACTACATTCAACAGACATTACCGCTTGGAGAACTGGAAGCGCTTGCGCGCACCCTTTTGGCCGTACTTCTTGCGTTCATGCTGGCGCGGGTCGCGGGTCAGGAAGCCGAGCTTCTTGAGCCGGGACCGCAGCTCCACATTGAACTCGCAAAGGGCGCGGGCAATTCCATGACGGGCGGCGCCGGCCTGGCCTGAAATACCGCCGCCGTCGATGCGCATCAGGATGTCGAACTTGTCGGCCGTCTCGGTGGCCAGCAAGGGCTGGCGCACGGAGGCGCGGGCGGCTTCGGTAGAGAAATAATTCTCGAAGGCCCTTCCGTTAATCGTGAAATCGCCCTTACCGGGCCGAAGAATCACACGGGCCACCGATTCCTTACGGCGGCCTGTACCAATATATTGAACGATGCTTGCTGCCACTAATAAACCTTTCGTTATTTGACGGCCAGAGCGGTCGGTTTCTGCGCCGCATGCGGATGCTTTTCACCCGCGTAGACCTTCAGCTTGCGATACATCTGCTTGCCCAGCTTGGTCTTCGGAAGCATGCCCTCAATGGCCTCTTCAATCATGCGGGCGGGCCGCGTAGCGCGCACGCGCCGCGCGCTGGTTTCCACCAGCCCGCCGGGATATCCCGTGAAATGCCGGTAGACTTTATTCTCGTCTTTCCGGCCGGTAAGCCGCACTTTGGCGGCGTTGACGACCACCACGTGATCGCCTGTATCCAGAAACGGCGTAAAAATCGCCTTATGCTTGCCCATCAAGAGCATAGCAGCCTTGCTGGCGAGCTTGCCGAGAACTTGGTCGTTGGCGTCCAGCACATGCCATTTGCGTTCGATCCCGTTCTTGGAAGGGAACTGGGTACTCATTGACACACGTCTCCACTTCGTTGCTTCAAACTATTTAGAGTACCGAAGCCAGGGGGCAAAAGTCAAATAGGCGACAGCGGCTATTTGCCCATATGCAGGTTATTGTGAATGGCGTACAAGGCGAGTTCCAGACGGTCGGAGACGCCCAGCTTGTCGAAGATGTTATGCAGGTGATTCTTCACAGTCTGCTCGCTGATGAACATTTTCTCGGCCATTTCTTTGTTCTTGAAACCCTGCGCCACCAAAGCCACGATCTCGCGCTCCCTTTGACTGAGCAGGGAACGCTCACGCTCGCGACTGCTGGAAGCCGGCGCCACGCCCGCCGGGGACTCATCGGCGCCGGTAGCGAACTGCCGCATGACCGCGGCGGTGGTGTGCGAGTCCAGCCAAATTTCGCCGGCATTCACCTTGCGGATGCTCTTGATCAGCAGATCCGTGGCGCTCTGTTTCAAAACGATGCCGGCCGTGCCGAGCTTCATGGCCTGCACAAACTCGTTCTTGTCTTCAGAGGCGGTCAGCACGATGACCCGCGTTTTGTGCTTGCTGGATTGTAGCCTTTGTAGTGTCGCCAGGCCGTCCAGGCCGGGCATCTTCAAATCCAGCAGCAGGATATCGGGCTCATATTGTTGCAGAACGTCCAAAACCTGCCGCCCATCGTGCGCTTGGCCCACAACCTCGAAATCCGGCTCCAGAGCCAACAATCGGCACAAGCCATCGCGGAAGATGGGGTGGTCGTCCGCCACTACGATGCGAATTTTCGCCGCTTCGCCGGGCGCCGCCGGCGAAGGCTCTTCGTGGGTGCCAATGTTTTCTGGCATAACTGAGGTACTAGGCTTCATTTTAAAGATCCCATAGTACTAAGTCAATCCCAATGTGCCAATGTAAACCATTTTCCACTCCGGTACGAGGCCAGCCTGAACGGCCGTTTTTTTCGGGGGAAATCGCGTAACAGACTTCCCTGCTTAGGGTTTGCTATTGTTAGGGACTATGAGCGAACAATGGGCTGAAGGTGAGTTCCAACGATTTTGGAAGCGGCTTCAGCAGCTTGGGTTGAATGCCTACGAGTCCCGCTCCTATTTGGTTCTGTTGGGCCACCCCCGGTTCAAAGCGCTGGAGTTGGCGGCGCGCGCGCACGTCCCCCGGCAAAAGATCTACGAAGTGCTCGACAGCTTGGTAGAGAAGGGTTTCGCGCAGGTTGTACAGGAACGCACCAAGCTGTTTTCCGCGGTAGAACCCAGTCTGGCGCTGCCCGCCTACATGGCCCGCAAGCGGCAACTTGCGGACCAGGAGCTGACCGATCACAGCCGGGTGAGCATGGCGTTGATCGACGACCTGAAATCCGTCTATCCGGAAGGGCAAGGGGGCCGCGGCACGTTGGATTTCCTGCGCATCGTCAGCGATCCTTCCCAAACCGCCGCCGAGTATCGCCGGATGCTGTCGGAAGTGCGCTCCGAATACATGGAGTTTTCCCGTCCGCCCTATGCGGTGGATCCGCTGGACGAAAAACTGGTGAAGCAAGCGCGCCTTTCCGGCGTGACTTGCCGGTTGCTGCTGGAAGCCGGGAAGCCGGACGACGCACACCGGCAAAGATTGCAGGACTATGCGGCCGCCGGCGTCCAGGTGCGTCAAGTGGATTCCCTGCCCATGAAGTTGGCGGTGTTCGATGGGCGCCAAGGCATGATTGCGCTGCTCGACCCCGTGATTACGAGGCCAAGCTGGA
Source organism: Bryobacteraceae bacterium (assembly GCA_049516155.1). Classification (GTDB taxonomy): domain Bacteria; phylum Acidobacteriota; class Terriglobia; order Bryobacterales; family Bryobacteraceae; genus Bog-159. The sequence continues at coordinate 26,671 of JBEKTJ010000041.1, read as the reverse complement.
CCTCCGTCGTGTTCGAACATGAAGGCATGGCCGAGGCCATGGCCGGCCTGTTCGAAGATCGCTGGCGACGAGGGAAAGCCCTGTAGGACAGGCCTCCTGGCCTGTCTATTATTCGCCTGTCTATTACTGGCGGTCGAACAAGAGCTTTTGCTCCGCCGTTATCGCGCCAGTCATGTGCCGTCGCAGGGTGATCGTTTTGCCGTCGCCGGACAGCGTCCAGCGGTCTTGTATGTCCGCCTCGCGCAACGCAAAGACCTTGCTGTCGATGACCAGTTCCTCGCCTTCCCACTTGGCCGTGCTCTTTACCAAATTGCCGCGTACGTGGTTAGTGCATTCCTTGCCATCAAGGGTATAAATCATGTCGTAGGTGCTCTCGGGGCCGCGCTGCAGCTTCTGCGTGATGGTGTCCTTCAGATTCACACCCTCCAGACTGATTGTGTCCATGCGGCTCGCGGACACTGGCCCGGATCCGAAATCGCTTTTTTCCGGATTCATCTTCCAGACGCCGTTCAGGTCCGGTTTGGCCTGGCCATGCGCCAATGCGCAGGCCATAATCAGAGAAACCACGATACGTTTTGCGAGAAAACCGCGCACCATGAAATCATCGTCCTATTGCTTGTCGAACACTTCTTTCACGTCGCCTTCGCCCATAGCGCTGGTGAAGTGCTGCGTGACGGTCAGCGTCTTTCCATCGCTCGAAACGTTCCAGCGCGCCTTGGCGGTAAATTCGGTTCCGCCAAAGGAGCCTTTTGTCTCGACCACCAAGTCGTCGCCGTCCCATTTCAGCGTGCTCTTGAGTTCGCCCTCGCCTATGTGATTCACGCATTCCTTGCCGTCCGTAGTATAGCTGACGTCGTAGGTCATGTCGCCTTGCATGCCCCCGGTGGAGGCGACATTCGCCTTCAGGCTGGGGTCCGCGTGCGTGATCTTTTGGGTGATGCTGTCGGGCGCCGGCATTTGGCCGAAATCGCTTTTGGCCGCGTTCAATTTCCAAGTACCGCTAAAATCTGTTTTGGCTTGGGCCTGGATCAGTCCAAGAGCCAAAGTCAAAAGCGTCAAGGAAAAAATTCGGGTAGTTTGTCTGGTCGTAAAGCTGCGCATAAAAGCTCCTTTTGAAAATGGTAGCAGATGAACAGGACAGGCCGGGAGGCCTGTCCTACTCCTCGCGTAAAGCCACCATGGGATCCACGCCGGTCGCGCGGCGCGCCGGAATGACTGTAGCGAGGAGGACCACGGCCGCCAGCATCGCGGCTACCAGGCCGAACGTGAGGGTATCGGTGGAGCTCACCCCGAACAGCAGGCTGACCATGACGCGAGTCAACGCGGCCGCGCCAACCAAACCCGCCACGATGCCCACCGCGGCTAGCGCCATGCCCTGCCGCACCACTAAGCCGAGGATGTGCCCAGGCTGAGCTCCCAACGCCAAGCGGAGGCCGATGTCGTGAGTGCTTTGCGTGACCAAGTAGGAGATCACGCCGTAAACGCCCACTGCCGCCAGTAGCAAGGCGAAAGCCGCGAATGCGCCCAGCATGGTGGTCGCGAAGCGCTGCCTCGCCAGCGAATCGTACAGCCGCTCCTGCATGGTGCGGATGTCGAAGACCGGCACGCCCGCATCCACCGCGTGAATCTCGTGCACGATGGCGTTAGCCAAATCCGCCGGATTGGAAGTGGTGCGCGCCACCAGATACATCCAGCCGTCCGTGGCCTGCTGGTGCGGGAAGTAAGCCACGATTTTGCTTCCGCTATCGAGACCATACTGTTTGACCATGCCCACGACGCCGGCGATTATCATGGGTTTTTTGGGATCGAACCAGACGTGCTTGCCAATGGGATTGTCCCGCGGCCAGAAGCGCTGCGCGAACTGTTCGTCGATAATGGCGACTGGCTGGCCGTCGCTGGTGTCGTGGTCGTCGAAATAACGGCCTTTCAACAAGGGAATCTTCATGGCGCGAAAGTAATCCGTGCTAGCCGTCCGCAGATCGACCTGAAGCTCGTGACCCGGCTCCGGATTGTAGCCTTCCACATTGATACCGCCCCAGCCCACCGCCCCCGTCAGCGGAAGCACCGAAACCTCGCCCTGCGCAATCACGCCGGGGAGGCGCCGGATTCGATCGCCAATTTCGCTGTAGAACTGCACTACCGCCTTGCCGTCGGGGTACTTGGGGCCGCCCGCGGTCAGGTGCATCGACAGTACGCGATCTGCGGCGAATCCGGGCGGCACGTTTTGCAGCCGGGCGAAGCTGCGGATCAACAGCCCCGCGCCCACCAGCAGCATCAGCGAAAGCGCCAATTCGGCCACCACCAGCAGACCGCGTAGCCCATGGCGCGCGACTAACAAGCCGCCATCGGTTTGGCCGCTGCGTCCGCCGGATTTCAGGGATGTATTCAGATCCAGCTTGATCGCGCGCCACACGGGGGCCAGTCCGAATAAAAGACCGGCCAAGGCAGCCACGCCGAAGGTGAAGAGCAGCACCGAGCCATTGATGGAGATGTCCTCGATCCTGGGAATGTTGCCCGGGTTGATAGCGCGCATCAGATAAAGGCTGGCTTGAGCGATCGCCAGGCCGGCGGCTCCACCCAGCAAAGCCAGCAGCAGACTTTCGGTCAACAACTGGCGCGCGAGCCGCTTCCATCCCGCTCCCAAGGCCGTGCGTATGGCCACTTCCTTCTGGCGTCCGGCGGCGTGCGTCAACAACAGATTGGCAACGTTCGCGCAGGCGCTCAGCAACACCAACGCCACCGATCCTAGCAATACCAGCATGGCGCGCCGCACATCGCCGACCACCTGATCGAGCAGTCCGGTCACCGTCATGCCGAAGGTGCGGTCGCGCTTGTCCTTCTGGCGGATGCGGCTGGCGATGATATCGATATCGGCTTGCGCCTGCGCCACGGTTACGCCGGGTTTTAGCTTTACGATCAGGTTGTAATTCTCGTCGCCGCGCTTTTGCACGGCATCGGCTCCCAGAGGCAAAGGCAGGAAGATATCGACTTTGTCCATCGGGCCTTCCGCGGGCATCACTTCCGAGTTGAGCCGGAACTCGCGGCGCAGCACTCCGGCGACGGTAAACTGATTGCCGTTGAGCGTGATGGAGCGTCCGACAATCTTCGCGTCGGAGTTGAAGAGCCGTTTCCAGAGGTTGTAGCTGAGGATGGCGACCTGCGGATTGCCCGGCTTGTCCTCTTCCGGAAGCAGCACGCGGCCCAGCAACGGCCGTGCACCCAGCATGTGCAAGAGGCCCGACGAGGTGCGCATGCCGTCGATGCGCTGGGGCTGATCGAGACCGGTCAGCGTGAAGCCGGTGAGCCGCGAGATAGACATTTCTTCAAACGAATGGTTTTCGTTTTGGATGTCGATGTACTGGCCCGGAGACGGCCAGTCGCGGAATATGCCGATGCCGGGAGAATGCAGCCAGATGGCCGCCAGCCGCTCGGGCTGCGGATAGGGCAGCGGGCGCAGCATCAGCGCATCCACCACGCTGAAGACCGCCGAATTCGCGCCGATTCCGATGGCCAGGGACAGCACGATGACAAGCGTCATGCCGGGGTTCTTGCGCAGCATGCGCAGTGCGTAACGGAAATCCTGCCACAATGGATGCATGATTTCAATTATGACGCGCCTGCGTCTGTTTTGATAGGAGATCCGTGACGATGCATGCAAATGGGACGTTTGTAGTGAGGCTGACTCCCCAGCCCCTGGACGGCGAAGCTCCTGCCGTCGGCCGGATGTCGATCGACAAGCAGTTCCATGGGGATCTCGAGGCGTTTGGCAAAGGCCAGATGCTGACGGCGATGAGCAGCGTCGAGGGGTCGGCCGGTTATGTGGCCATCGAGCAGGTCACCGGAAGTTTGCACGGCCGTACCGGCGGATTCGTATTGCAGCACAGCGGCACCATGACGCGCGGCGCGCCGCAACTGATCGTCAGTGTCGCACCGGACTCGGGCACAGGCGAATTGGCGGAGCTGGCCGGGACGATGACGATCACTATCGCCGACGGCAAACATTCGTACGATTTCGAGTACTCTTTGGCCGGCGCGATAATGTAAGACATGAGCGTTCCTCTTCGTGGGCACCAGCGCATCGATCGGCGCAGCCTGGCGCTGCACCGCGCCATCGCGGAGAAGTTGCGCGCGGATCCGGCATTGATCGGCATCGCGGTTGAGAACATTGAGCGATGGAGCATGGCGGGTGGACACTCGCAGCCTTACTGGGATGCTTGGCGGCAGATCCTGAGCCGGCCGCTGCCCGAGATTCTGGATGTGATTGTGGAAGAAGGCGAGCGCATGACCGCGATGCGGCAGGCTACCCCATTCGCGGGGGTGTTACCCTCCCTAGAGAGGTGGGCCATTTACGAGAAATTTGCTCTTGGGAAAGTCGCTAGTTCATGACGCGTGCGCAGTTGGAACATGTGATCCGGGCCGCAGGAACGATCGCCAACGTCGATGACCTTGTGGTCATCGGCAGCCAGGCGGTGCTGGGCGAGTTCCCGAATGCGCCGGCTGAATTTCTGGTGTCCGACGAAGCGGACGTCTTTCCGCGTGAGCACATTGAGCGCACCGACCTGATCGATTCCACCATCGGCGAGGGCTCGCCCTTTCAGCGTGCGTTCGGTTATTACGCTCACGGCGTTGACGAGACCACCGCAATCTTGCCGGACGGATGGCGCGGCCGGCTGATCCTGGTGACCGGAGAGAACACGCGGTTCGTCAGAGGTTGGTGCCTGGAGGTCCACGATCTGGCGATCGCGAAATACGCCGCCGGACGGGAGAAGGATCTGGATTTTACCAAGGCGTTGGCACGGCATTTGATGGTGAAGCGAGCGGTATTGGAAGAACGCCTTGGTAGTACGTCGCTCGATCCGCTGATTCGGGGCATTGTAGCGAAGCGAATTCAGGCGGATTTCGGTGGTCCCGAAAGAGCCGCCTGAAGGGCGGCCGCGGCCAGGATTGTCCGCCCCGCAAGGGTTTGGGGATCTGGCCCGCGGCTTCGCGCATCGAAGATCGACCCGACGACCGGCCGCTCCACGGCGTGTTCCATGCGCATGATATCGATGAGCGGCGCGCAACGCCGGGACACAGGCCAGCCTCCAAAAAGCGCGCCCCAAGTAGGCGGTTTTTTCCGCTTGCCCTTGAAATTTGTCGCTTATCGATATACGATGCCGTGCATCTCTGCCGCGACAGCTACACCGGTATGGCCCTCCTGCTGGAGCCTACGGCCGAGACGGGCGAGACCATCTCCGCGCTAGCCAGCCGCCTGCCGCGCTTCTACCGCAGGTTCGGCAAAGCCGCTTATGGGCACGGGCGGCTCGCCACGCTGATGCAGGCGCTCGAAAAAGCTTCCCCGGTGTCGAGACGGACCGGTCCGATGGACTGAAGCTGATTCTTCCCGGCGCTTGGATCCACGTCCGCGCTTCGAATACCAGCCACTGCTGCGCATGGCGGTCGAGGCTCGCTCGGAAGACGATGTAGAGGTGTTGTATTCGCGGCTTCTCGGTCTATTTTGGGCGCCGCGCATGATTGCAACGGCTCCGGCCGGAAAGTGAATCGACGACGTAAGTGCTTATCCACGAACCGTTCCCGGCGTTTATGGCGATAGGCGGCTAGGAGGGAGTGGCCGGTCCACCCCACGACGAGATTCCTGGTGGCAACGCTAACCCGGTTGACATCTCTAATTCCGAGGTGTTCTTTGACTGTGGGGACTGGCGCATGAAGACGATATGGAAGAACCTCTATGACATGGGCGATTGCGAAGAGATATAGCCATGTGTGCCTTCGAAAAGACGAACTCTAGACGCGCCGGGTCTGTGGTGGAAATGCCGTCAAGAGAGCGGGCGAAACCGCCTGCTCCGCCAGTACGCCACGGACAAGCCCGGCGGCCTGTCCCACTATGAAGTTTGCGCGGCGGGCTCAAAATACCGCTGCGCCAGTTCCGGCTTGGCGATGACCGCCTTGCGCCAACACGACCGCGCCTCGAATTCGTTGCCCAGCGACATCAGCGCATGCCCCAGATTCAGCAGCGCTTCGCCGAATTGCGGATCGGCCTTGATGGCCTCCTTGTACAGGACTGCGGCATCTTCCGCATCCCCGCGCTTCTGGCAGATCAGGCCGGCATTGTAGAGCAGCTCCGGGGTGCGCTCGCCGGAATCCAGCAATTGCCGGTAGATCTCGAAAGCCTTGTCATAGTCCTGGTGTTCGAGCGACAGGGCTGCCAGACCGCGCAAGGCTTCCTTCGAATCGGCGCCGGATGCGGTCAATTCCTGGAAGCAGGTGCGGGCGGCTTCCTTATCGCCTGCGCGCCAGTGCGCGATGCCCAGATTCAGGCGCGCTTCGGGCCAGTTGGGGCGCTTATCCAAACAGGACTCGAATGCCTCGATGCTGCCCTCATAGTCGGAGCGTTCGAGCCGCAGATGGCCGATGCGGAAAGCCGCATCGTCGGAATCGGGGGAATTCTCCGGCACTTGGGCGTAGAGCTTTTCGGCGGCTGGCAGCTCGCCCAATTGCTCATGCACCAGCCCCAGATTCCAGTGCACGCCGGCGAGTTTCGGATCGATTTCGAGGGCCCGCTGGTAAGCCGCGCGGGCAGCCTTCAGGTCGCCCTGCTCCTGCATCGCGACACCCAGGTTCAAGTGCGCTTGCGGCGAGTCGGGCTGTACCCTGGTAGCGCGCGCGTACGCTTTGGAAGCGTTCGCCAGATCGCCGGCTTTGTGGCAGGCGACGCCCAGATTGAACCAGTTCTCGAAGACCTGGGGCGCCAGTTCGGCCAGCTTGCGGGAATAGTCTGCGGCAGCTTTATGGTCGCCGGCGGCAAATGCCGCGCCGGCAAGCCCCTCCAGCGCGATCTGCGACTTGGGCTGCAGGTCGGCCAAGCGCTGCGCATACTTGCGCACCTGATCGTAATCCTGATTTGACAGCGCGAGCGAGACCAGGTTGCCGAGGGCCTCCTCCGAATTCGGAGCACGGTTCAGGATGCGCCGGTACAGTTCCACCGCCTCGCTGGTGCGATCCCGCTTCTGCAGCGCCACGGCTTTGCCGAACAGTGCCTCTTCGTGATCGGGATGGCGTTCGAGAAACCGGTCATAGGCGTCCAACGCCTCGCTATGCAGTCCCAATTGCACCAGACAGGCGCCCAAGGCGAGATGCGCTTCGGTGCGTGCAGGGTCGTTCGAGATGGCCTTGCGGAAGGCTGCCGAGGCCTCCTCCCAGTGCTCGACACGCCCCAGGCACACGCCGGCATTGAAGTGTGCGGTGGGATGCAAGGGCTGCAGCACGGCCGCCTGCGCGTAGCTCTGCGCCGCCGGACTATATTGCTGCAATTCGTATTGCAACTGCCCGAGGGCGAAGTACAACGCCGGGTGACGCTCGCCGCCGTCGAGCGCGCGCACCAGTTCCTTGGCGCCCTCGTCGAGTTTGCCATCCAGGTGCAGCGACGCCGCCTTCGACAGCACGCGGCTGATGCGGGTTTCATTCGCCGTATTGGTGGCGGCTGCCGCGCTGTTCGCGGCGGATGCCCCATTGATCTCTTTGGTTGCTGCACGGGTTCCTGCGTGCCGGTAATCCATTGCTTGTGTCTCCTTATTTGTGGGGCCGCCGCTCGTGTTTCCGGACAGCAGGCCGCAAATCCTGCCCAATATGTCGCCATGGCTTTCAAGCTTCACCCAATAAACGCGGGCGTGCTCACCTGCCTCGCTGAAAAAGCCGACACCGCCGGTCTTAAGCTTGTCGTCGGTCCAGAAGTCGGCTTCCTGGTCCTCGATAAAGGCGCGGTACCGGTTGCCCTTTACGTCGACGGTGACGCGGTATGGCGTGTTCGCGTGGATCATCATACGCAAAGGCGTCTGGACGCGGGATCCCTGGCGGCCATCGATCACGGAGTAGTGCACCATCGCTACGATCGGCCGGGGGCCCGGTTGGACGACGGTGAACTTCAGGGCGTAGTAGTTGTCGGCATCCTTGGCGCGCACCACCCAATCGACGCTCTTGGTTTCGATTTGCGCCATGAACTCGAACCGGTAATCGGAAAGGGGCACCGATGGGCGATAAAGCGCCAGTTGTCCGGGATGGATGAAGCCGTCGGTACTATACGACCAGCTTCTGGGCCATCGCGGCTGGACGCCTTTCCATTGACTCAGCCCGGTGCGGAAGTTGTCGGCGAAAGTACGCGTGGCGCGCTGCGATACCCACTGGCGGACGGTCATGCCGTGCCACGGAAGCGATTCGCCGAGGGTCTTGGGAGGCATCATCGGACGCAAAACTCCAGCGAGCAGGAGGGCAGCCGCCGCGGCGCCGACATACTGCCACTTGAGCTTGCTGGGAAGCGCGGCGACTTCGCGCTTGAAGGGGCGCAGATTGTTCTTGGCCGGAAGGCGGTCTTCGAGGTCCCGGCTGTAGGGCATGTTCCCGCCCGAGCGTAGGAGGTCGTTGAAACCCGCTTTGATGGGCTCCGTACGGAAGACCGGATTGAACATGTGCGCCACGCGCAGTGTCCACAGTACGGCGCTGGAGCGAAGGGCGCGGGTAGCATCGGGGCGCGAGGGGAGTACAGGTTCGCCGACTGCGCCGGCGGGCGCCGGCAAACAATCGATGCGGGGCAGTTCAATATTCGCCAAAGGAACCAGCGGATGGTCCGGCGCAACAGCTCTGGCGGCATCCCACGTGGGTAGTGCGGCGGGCATTGCGGCGGGCGTTGGCGCCTGGACGGGGTGTAGCGGGGCGGAATCCAAACCTGCGGCCAGGGCCCCAGTCATGGCGGACAGGTCCTGCGCGGCCGGCGTCTGGGGCATGGGCGGAGCAGCCACAGCGGAGCGGAGATTCAGATTGCCGACGGCTTCCGCGACAGGCGAGCTTTCGATCGGAGTGGCCAATTCCGCAAGTGCGCCGATGGGCGCCGGAACGGTGCGAGGGGACGCTGGTGCGAGAGTCGGAGGAGTGCCGGCAGTGAGCCCGGGGCGGGTTTCGCTGGCCATCGCCAACCGTTGGCGGCTGGTAACACCCAGTGGGTGCTCCGCATGTCCGGCCGGCTCCATCATCGGCGGCTTGGGCAGGGCGATCCCATTCTTGCGGGCTCCCGACGTTTCGAAAGCTACCGGAACGCCGTGGCCTAGGGCAGTCTTAAAATCGCAGGGCACCGGCAACGGACCGGCCTCCAAGGGCCGCGGCTGGGAGGCGATTGGCGCGGGTGCAATGTGGACGTCCGGGGCGGACTGCAGTGCGGCGGGCGCGGCGGGTCGCGCAATCGCGGCATTGCAGGGCAACGCGACGGCGGCGTGCGGAGTAGGCGGCACATTGCCGATGGCGGCCGGATCGGCGCCGCCGGGTGTGGCGGCGCGCAGCCGCGGAGACGAGGGTTCCGCCGCGGCCAGTGTGGGGATCTGCGCGGCTTTCGGCAGTGAAACCGGATCGGGCCGCGACCGGACGGGCTCAGGAGCCCGCGGCGCAGCTACGGGTGGCCGCTGGTCGGGCGGACCGGCTGCGAGGCGGGTAGGCACGGCGCCGGCCGCGCTCCTCAGCAACGGCTGAATGCGTATCGAAAAAGCAGACCGGTACTGCACTGGAAAGGCAGCGGCGGAGTCGTGCCACGCGAGGCGCGCCGGTATGGCCGCCACACGCTGCGCGAACACCGAGCCCGGCCGTTCCACGGATACTCCGGCTGCTGCCACACCGATCGTGGGCCGGCACGCTCCCGGCGCGGGCTTCGGCAAGACGCGCAATTGGGCGGTGGGGGCCGGGCCGTTGGCCGCCGGCGTCCGCTCCATAAAGTCCGCGAATTGTTTGGGAGCGGGTTCTGGGGCTAACGCCTCGTAAACCTGCTGGCGGTAGCGTTCCCGAAACTGCGCCCGATGCGCCTCACTGCAGAACTCGAGGTCCCGGAGCTGACGGATCGGACCGATTCCCTTGCCGCAATAAAGACACTGCACGCTATGCCTCTGACTAAGACTATGTCTTAGTCATTATAAGCTCACTAACCGCTGGAACAAAACAAAAAAAATCCGATCCAAGAAAGTTAGTGAATACTCACTAATCTACTATCGGTACCATATGTTATCCTAGGTTAACTTTGATGAACTATAGATAGCATTGGGGGAAGATAACTGTCCCCGACGGCCCGCCAACGCCGCTGGCGTACCGGCCAAGAATTTGAGGTACGCTAAAACCGATGAGCCTGGAACAAGCGCGCGAGTGGTTGCGGAGCGCCACGGCGGTGTCGGTGCTGACGGGGGCGGGAATCTCCGCGGAGAGCGGCGTGCCGACCTTTCGCGGGAGCGGCGGCCTTTGGAAGAATTACAAGCCGGAGGATCTGGCTACGCCGGAGGCATTCGCGCGCGATCCGCGCCTGGTTTGGGAGTGGTACAACTGGCGCCGCGAAGCCATCAAACAGGCCAAACCGAACGCCGGGCATGCCGCGCTGGTGCGGCTGGAAATTCAAAAGCCGCATTTTACGCTGATCACGCAGAACGTCGACGGCCTGCACGAAATGGCCGGCAGCGGCCGCATGTTGAAACTGCACGGAGACATCTGGCGCATGCGCTGCACCGTCTGCGGCAGCAACTGGCCGGATCGCCGCGCGCCCCTGCCCAAACTGCCGCCCCATTGCGGATGCGGCGGACTGGCGCGTCCCGGGGTGGTATGGTTTGGCGAGCCCCTGCCGGAAGGCATGATGCAGGAAGCCGAACACGCCACCCTGGCGGCGCAAGTATTGCTGGTGGTTGGAACATCGGCGCAGGTCTATCCGGCGGCCGGGCTGATTCCCCTGGCGAAACAGGCCGGCGCGCGCGTGATCCAGGTCAACCTGGAACCGACTGCTTATTCCGATGTTGTGGACTGCGCCCTCGAAGGCGCCGCCGGCGAACTGCTGCCGCAAATGATCTGACGCTATTACTGCGACAGCCGGACGCTGATCTGGCGCGCGATGGTATCGAACGCCACGGCCAACTGCGAGGCGTCCGGCGCGTTGGCAAACAGCCCCTGTGGCTGGCCGATCTGCTGGTTATAAAACGTCTGTCCGGCCGCGGAGACGGCAGCCATGTTCGGATCGTTGGCCATCTTCATTAAGAGCAACGGGTCCGGGTACTGATCCACGGCGCCGTCGCCCGACAGGCCGATGGTATAGATAGTGGGCTTCAAGGTGGCGTTTGTGCGGATCGTGTTGGACTGATTGTCGACGGCGTTTATGGCGGCATAAACGATGCCCTGAGCGTCGGTAACATCGCCTAGGTTGGCAGCCGAACCGTAGGAGGGGCTTTCCACGGTATAGGGACCTTGGGTAGCGTTGCCGAAATAGTCCTGCGTGGGCAGGCTGCCAATATCTTGCGAGACATTCCACATATTCGAGTAGAAATGACAACCGCTACCGGTTGGAATGGCGACATCGTTGGGGCTCCCCAGCGTGGATTCCGTGTCGACCGCCAAGCCGCCCGAGGCTCCGGGGAACATGTTCCCGTTCACGGTGCCGCCCACAAAAACCCCCGGGCCGGTGGGGTTGCAACCGTGGTCGCCACTTCTTACCAGGCCGTCGGCCGCGAAATTGGCGGTAATGCCGGTGGGCAATCCGTCGGTCATCAGCATGATGACATTGGCCCGCGTGGTGCTATTGACCGCCAAAATCTGGCCGTAGGCCACGTTCATGGCTTCCGCGGTGCTGGTGCTTCCTTCGCAAGTAATCGACGCGATCAGCGAGGGGATGGTGTTGCCATTGGCATCGGGCGTCGTGAAATTGACGGTCGGCGGATAGTAGTACGTGCTGCCGCTAAAGACCACCAGGCCGATCTCGTCGCGCCCGGGGGCGAAGTAGCCGATGAAGGCGTTGGCGTCGGCTCGCATGATGGTGCAGGCCGAAAGGCCCGTGCCGGTAACAACCTGATTCATGGAGTTGGAGCGGTCCAGCACCAGCATCATCATCACGTCCCGCCGGCCGGCCTGGCTGCTTACATTGATGGTGGAGTATTGCTGGTTCAACACACGCAAGAAGTATAAGGGCGCTTGCACCGTGGCGGTTACGGTGACCGTGCGGTAGTTTGGCGTGGAGGTGCTATCCACCACGACACTCGCGCTCGCGCCGGTAGTATGCCAATACCCGCTCGGAAAGTTTCCGCTGAAGAAGTCTTGGGCGGTACTTACGGCGTTGGAGTCCTGTGCAGCGGGTGTAGTGCCTTGGGCGAGGGCGCGCGCGCCCGCCAATGCCGCGGAATCCGCGGCGGCACTCAATTTGGACTTGACCAGGTATAGGGTGCCCACATCGAAACCCAGCCCCACCAGCGGCAACGTGACAGCCATCGTCAGCGTGGTCAAGACGATCGCGATACCTTTTGAGCGCTCTCTGCGAGTGATGCGGTTCGACATAATAATTATCCTTTTTCGAAACTAAAACACGGCGCGGTTGAACGCGCCCAGATTGGCGATGAATCCCACAACACCCAGATCCTTGAACGCGAAGTCGCCTTCGGCCATGTACGCCAGGCCGCCCGATGCGATGGTGATGACCGATGAGACATTGTCGGCCTGGGCGCCAGGATCCGTCGCATAATTCGCCACGTTTCCGGAGGCGCTGATCGAGGCGGGTCTTCCAAACGGACTCGTATAGAGCGTGCTGTTGCCGATCACAATCCGGTCCACCACGACGATGTGCCCCCCGTTGGTGCAGTTGCAGCCGCTACTCAGGCTCTGAAAGGTGGAGAGCACCAGCACGCCATTGCCGGTGGCGCTACCGGTGACATTGCCATTATTGGCCTGCAGGCTTAAGCCATTCGCCAGATCGTTCGCGACCAGGTTTTGATTCGCCTGCTGCGAAAAATCCACGCCCTTGGCCATCATGTGGCCGACGTCGCGAGTCAATTGGTTGACTTGGAAATCGCGCACGATGGCGATGCCCAGGGTGATCATACCGAGTATGAGGGGCACGAAGAAAAAAGACGCGACTAGCACGAACTCGATATACGAATTGCCTTTCTCGCTACGTTTGCCGCACATGGTTTGCATTCCTTTCTTTCCGGACATATCGGCTTTTCCTCAGTTACAGGTTGGCGGTGTGGGGTTGATTGCCGGCGGACAGCCGTTGAGTGGGCATGCTTCCATCACATCCGAGGAACTGGCGCTGATCGTGATGGGACTGGAGCTTTTGAGAATGCCAACCGGGGTGTAGTTATAGCCGACTACGGACACCTCCACTACATCGCCTCCGTTGCCGGTGTCGGCCAGGCCCGTGACGGGATTTAAATAATTGATCGAGATTTTGCAAGCGCCGTTAGAGCCGTTCAGCAGTCCCAGCGCATTTTGCTGTACCACCTGCACAATGGAATCGTTTAGATAGGCCGTGCCGGAAGCCAGTTGATCGGTAACGGCGAAGCGGACGCCGGCTTCCGCAGCGTGCTGCAGGGTCGCCTTGGTGAAGAGCGCGAGGGACAAATCGATAACCAGGAACAGAAGTCCCAGGAACAGCATAAGAATGGCTGTGGTTTCGAGCATCGCAGCCCCCCCCTGTGAGTTTTTTCTGGTCTGGCTAGCGGCTGTTGTCATTTGCATCCATCCTTCCCGTCTGACTGAGTGTACCCGAGGTTTTTGACGGATGTAAATGATTTTGTGGCAGTTATAAGTTACATGCGAACTATTGGTACTTGGGAATAGGAAGTACTGAACTAACATTAGTTAGTGGGGCGATGCTAACCCGGCGAGAGGCGTCGAGTCAGAAGATTGAAGTCAGAACAGGGGTTCAGTGCGGGTTCACGTTAATTAACCGGTACCAGTACGTCGCGCCGCCCGGCGGGTGAACGGTCCTCGCGGCGGGAGGCGTGATCTCGGTCCAGGCAGCACCCGCCGCTTCGGGTGAACAGCAGTTCGCCGCTGGTCAACAGCGCCCAACCACACGCGTTGTCGGCAAAGCTGACTATTCCAATGGCCCGAGGCCGATGCCCGCCAGTCCGACGCTGACCTTGGCTGGTGTCACTGCCCCGGAAATCTTTTCGGCCAAATGGTGCTGTGCTAAAGGTTGAGGGAGCGGCCAGATTCTGACGTGGTGATCCAGGATAAGCCAGCCACAGTAGTTGCCCAAACGGTTTCTCCATCCGCAGGACTCCACTCGGATCCCAGACCTGGGCTCCGTCGTTGCTGCGAAACAGCGCCAGAACCGATACCCTGGCGCACACACAGGCTGAGGGCGAGTAGGACTGGCGAGCAAGGCTGCGATCCCATACAGGTCAGCGGGTGCAGCAGACCTGGGTAGAGAGAATACGGCCGGCGGCGAAGAAATTTTCGTGCGAGAGCTGTTTATAAATAGATCCCGCCACACCCGCCGCGATTGGGCCGTTAATGCGGAAGCCTCCCGTGAGCAGCACCACGACTACCAGTTGATTCCGCTCCACATCGTTAAAGGAGCCGAACCAGCCCAGGTGATTGAGAGCGCGGGAATCGTGACAGGTTCCGGTCTTGCCCAGGATAGGCTCGGTCTGGTCGACGCCGGCGCGGTGGGCAGTGCCGAAATCCACGGCTCCGCGCATGCCCACCTTGACGTCCGGAATCCAATTTCCGATATCCAAATGCCGCTTGACATGCGGGACGAAATGGTCGACCTCTTCCTGGCTCTTGGGATATTGCAGGTGGTAAAGAGTGCCGCCATTGGCGATGGCGGAAACCAAGGCAGCGAGTTCCAACGGCGTCAACTGGATGCCTTCGCCGTACGCGGTCATCATGCCGACACTTCCGTGCTCCGGGGGCGCGCCGGGCAGCACGCCGGGACGCTCGCCGGGAATCTGCCATCCAGCCTTTTCGCCGAGGCCGAAGAGGGTGGCGTAGTGCACCACGCGCTCGTAGCCCAAGCGGTCGCCGAGGATCTTGAAATAGGGGTTATTCGAATGCGCCAGGGCGTTGCTGAGATCGAGGCTGGTCCGGCGTGTGAGGGGCACCGGCGTATCGCGTTCGATCAGCCCTTCGTTCAAGGCGGCGAAAGCGGTGACCAGCTTGATGGTCGAGCAGGGAGTAAAGCCGCTGTCGAGGGCGGTCTTCTGATTGACGATCGTGAGGACGCGCCCGGTTTGGGGATCGGCCACCACCACGGTGCCGTTGTAGGGCCCCAGAGCGTCAACTGCCGCGCGCCGGACCTCGAGATCGTCGCCGTCCACATTGTCGCCCGCCGTGGGATCGAAATGGGAAACGGGTAGCGGGCGGGGAGAAGGCAGCGCATGGCGCTGCCCCACAGGCTTGGGTTTGACTTTAGAGCTGGGCTGCAGCTTGCGCTTCTTGGTGCTGCGCACCGCAAATGAGCAAAGTGGCAGGAGGCCGAGCAACACGAGCAATATGAGGCCGCGGTGCATATTGAGTTAGTGGCGCGAAGAGCCGATATTATCAGATATCGTTGCGGGATGGGTCAAGCGATAGGGTGTTCGTCTATTGTGCGTCTTGGGCATCCACGACCGCGACGGCGGCGATGTTCACGATATCGTTGACCTCCGCGCCGCGCTGCAGCACATGCACGGGGCGCGAAAGGCCCATCAGGATGGGTCCTATGGGTTCGGCCCCGGCGATCCGGATGAGCAGCTTGTAAGCGATGTTGCCGGCTTCCAGATTGGGGAAGATCAGGACGTTCGCGCCACCCTTTAAGCTGCTGAAAGGAAAGGTTTCATTCACAATCTCCGGCACCACGGCGGTGTCGGCCTGCATCTCGCCATCGATCATCAGATCCGGGTCGCGGAGGCGCACCAATTCCACGGCTTTGCGTACTTTTTCGGCCAGCGGATGCCGGGAGCTGCCGAAGTTCGAAAACGAGAGCATGGCCACGCGCGGCTGCACATCGAAGCGGCGGGCCATTTCCGCGGTGTTTACGGCAATTTCGGCAAGATCCTCGGCGGTAGGCTCGATGTTGACGGTGGCGTCGGCCAGGAAAAAGATGTCGCGTTTGGGTGTGATCAGCACGTAGACGCCGGAAACCTTGCGCATGCCAGGCCGCACCTCGATCACTTGCAGGGCGGGGCGAAGCATATCGGAGTAATGCTGGGTGAGGCCGCCGACCAAGGCGTCGGCGTCGCCCAGGCGCACCATCATGGCGGCAAAAACGTTGTGATCGAGAATCTGCTGGTCGGCTTCGCGGCGGGTGATTCCTTTACGCTGGCGGAGGCGGTACATTTCATCGGCATAAGCCGGCAGGCTCCCGCAGTTGGCCGGATCCACGATTTGCAGGCCGTCGAGCTGCAAATGCAACTCGGCTATGCCTGCCCGAATGCGCTCTTCGTTGCCCAGAAGTACCGGCCGGGCGATCTTCTCGTCCATCAGGATGCGGCAGGCACGTAGAATCTTGGGTTCTTCACCTTCGGGGAAGACTACCCGTTGGGGTTGGCGCTGGGCTTTCCGGATCATGATTTGCATCACTTCGTGGGCCTTGCCGAGGCGGCGCTCCAACTGTGTGCGGTATTCGTGGATATCGAGGGGGGCTTGGGCCACGCCGGTTTCCATGGCAGCCTGGGCCACCGCGGCGGCTTCCCAAATGAGCACGCGGGAATCGAAGGGCTTCGGAATAATGTACTCGCGCCCGAATTCCAGGCGTTCGACTCCGTAGGCGCGGCGCACGGCGTCCGGCACATCTTCGCGCGCCAGTGCCGCCAGGGCGCGCGTGGCGGCCAACTTCATCTCGTCGTTGACCATGGTGGCGCGGACGTCCAGCGCGCCGCGGAAGATGAAGGGGAATCCCAGGACGTTGTTGACCTGATTGGGATAGTCGGAGCGTCCCGTGGCCACGATGGCATCGGGGCGGGTGGCTACGGCGAGATCGTAGGCGATTTCGGGATCCGGATTCGCCAGGGCGAAGACGATGGGATTGGGGGCCATGCTGCGCAGCATCTCCGGCGTGACACAATTGGCGCTGGACAAGCCGAAGAACACGTCCGCACCTACAAACGCGTCGGCCAGGGTGCGCGCCGGGGTTGCGGCGGCGAAGAGTTCCTTGTAAGGATTCATGCCTTCCGTGCGGCCCTTATAAATGACGCCCTTGGTATCGCACATGAGAATCTTTTCGCGGCGGACGCCGAGATTGACGTAGTGCCGCGCACAGGAGATGCCGCTGGCGCCCGCGCCATTGAAAACCACGCGCACGTCGCCGATTTTCTTGCCGGCCAGGTCCAAGGCGTTGAGCAGGGCCGCACCCGAAATGATGGCGGTACCATGCTGATCGTCGTGGAACACGGGAATCTTCATGGTGCGGCGGCATTCTTCTTCGATGCGGAAGCACTCGGGCGCCTTGATGTCTTCCAAATTGATACCGCCGAAAGTAGGCTCGAGCAACTGGCAAGTGCGGATAATCTCGTCGGCGTCGTGGGTGGCGAGCTCGATATCGAAGACATCGATATCGGCAAAGCGTTTGAACAGGACGGCCTTGCCCTCCATGACGGGCTTGCCGGCGGCGGGGCCGATATTGCCGAGTCCGAGGACGGCGGTGCCGTTGGTGACCACGGCCACCAGGTTGCCTTTGCCGGTGTATTTATAAACGAGGCTGGGGTCGCGCGCGATTTCGAGGCAAGGCACGGCAACACCGGGAGTGTAGGCGAGGCTCAAGTCGCGCTGGGTAAGGCAGGGCTTGGTGGGGACCACGGCCACTTTGCCGGCGGGCGCGGAGGAATGGTAATCGAGCGCTTCTTGGGGATCGATGTGCATGGGTCCTTGGATTACAGGCTTATTATAGTTGGACACGGCGACTCGGAGACGGGGAGACGCGTAGACATCTTGCCAGGGTGGTTTTGGACAATGTCATTGTATTGCCAAAATATTTATTGACATTGCCGGGACATGGAGGGATAATCTCTTGGGGAGGCTCAATCGAGAATTCCATGCGGGACGGTATTTACAAAATCTGCCGTTGTCAAAGCCGTGGCAGGCTCTCCTAAGGTCGTGCATGCTAGAAGCTGAGCGCGGCGAAGTTGCCCGAGAAAAATGTGAGCGAGCCGCCGGCCTGGAACTGAGGGAGATACGACCGCAGTTCATGGCGGCGTTTCGAGAGAAAGCCGAGGACGCGGGGTCTCTGCTTCCTGGTTTCAACGCGTTCGGACCTGAGGTTGCAAGTGGTGACCTAGGCGGGCAAAACTCCCCTATAGAGAATCGGATGCTGTCGCACGCCGGACGTCGGTGAGAGTGCGGGACTTAAGGGTGCCGAGCTGGTAGCAGCATCCTGCGCCGACGCGCTTCAAGAAACCATCGACGCACATGAGCAACTAATCGAGCAGACTATGCTTGCCTCCGGATCGGATTCGGACACGAAAGCGGCCATGGTCGCCGTTCGGGACGCCTTCAGGTGCGTGAGTTTCACGCCTATCGTTGATTCGTTCGTAGCGGGCCGCCCCCTGGACCTGCCGCCTGCCCAGCGTCCAATCGATCCTGACGAAGACCTGTCGAGGGTCAACCCATGAACGGAATTGAGCATACCTCATTTCAAGTACCGGCGGCCCGCATCGTCTTCAGCTACAATTCGCCGCCGTTTAGGGGGTCGGAAATTCGCTGCGCTGTTGGCAGAGATCTGATCGTCGACCCTGAAGTGCTTGGCCGTTATTGTGTGAAGCCACTGGAGCCGCATATTTGCGATCTCGTGCTCATTGCCGGAGCGGTCGCGGTCGCGGATCGTGTTGTGCCAAGAAGAACCCGCACCTGTTGGCGACGTGAGTTGGAGGTCGTCGTTCCGACCAGCGAGCCGGATTTCTGGCATCGGGCGGTACTCGTTAGGAACCTGACCGAGACGCTGCGGCTTCTCACGGGTGATCTTTGGACCTTTGATTTCACTCGAGCGCGGAAAAAACCGAAGATTGAGGCTCAGACGAGTTTGCCCTTTGGCGGACGCCCATCTGTCGTGATTCCGTACAGCTGTGGATTGGACTCCTTTGCCGTTGCGCGCCTGGCGTCGCGACGTGCGCCAAATGTCGGGGTCATAAAGGTCAGAACTGGGACCGGACCAGAGGCTCGTGGCAAGAGCGAGGAACACCAGGTTTCGATACCGTTTTCCAGGTGGAAAAGCCGCATCCGGCTTCGGGAGACCAGCTACAGGTCCCGCGGCTTCGTTTTTGGCGTGATGGCCGGCATTTGCCGCATACTTACTCGAAGCGGATCGAATCATCGTTCCCGAAAGTGGTCAGGGATCGCTCGGGCCCTGGCTCAACCCTGTTGGAAACGAGGCTCCAGACGTTCGAATGCACCCGTTTTTCACCGCGAGCCTATCAAAATTTCTGACGAGCGTTTTTGGCCGGCAGACCGAGTACGAGCATCCCCAACTGTGGAAGACAAAGGGAGAGACGCTACGGGAATTAAAGAACAACGGGTTGGAGGATCTCTGGTGGGAAACCACATCGTGTCCGCGAGGAAGGAAGGCATGCTTGAACGGTGGGCGCGTTCAGTGCGGAGTCTGCGCCAGTTGTCTCATGCGGAGGCAATCGATACTTGCGGCGGCACTTGATCTGGGAAAGGAAGTGTATTTATGGGGCAACCTTTCTGCGCCGACCCTGCGCCAGGCAGCGGCTTCTGGCGCTCGCGATACAGTACCCAACGATGAACACCAAGCGAAGTGTGGGCTTTACCAACTCGCCGCGCTGGGGAATCTGCTCAACTCCGACTCTGGCGGGAAGCGGATCGCGAACCGCTCCGCGGAACTCGCGGCTCATGGAGGCACACTGCAGGAGGATGTCGCCAGAAAACTCCGCCGGCTACTAGTCGCGCATCGCGACGAATGGCGTGCCTTCGTCGCCGCACAAGGGAGTGAATCGTTTCTGAACAAATGGCTGGAGATAGTTCAATGCTGAGCGTTCTTGAGAATCGCAGTCCGAAGGACGTTGGGGAGCGCCTGCGGGCAGCCAGATCGAACGCGGGTCTGACGCAACAAAAGGCGGCCGATGATTTGAAGTTCGCCCGAACGACGCTCATCGCCATAGAGAAGGGGGAGCGTCGAGTCCGGACCGATGAATTCAGGGCCATGGCTGCCCTGTACGGAATTTCGGTGAATAGGTTCTTTCAGTCGGAATGCGCTGCGGTCGAGCTCATACCGCGCTTTCGGGCGCTTTCGGGGATCAGCGAACAAGATGCGACCGATGCGGCGCGGATGCTGAGCGACCTCGCGATTGCGGAGTTCGAACTGGAGCAGATCCTGAATATGCCGTTGCGCAGGGACTATCCGCCTGAGCGGCGGATTGGGCCGGGCGATATTCGTGAGCAGGCCGAAGATGCGGCGCTGGATACCCGCCAGCGGCTGGGGCTTGGCATTTCGCCGGTAAACGATATCGTGAGCCTACTGGAGCTCGATGTCGGCATTCGAGTTTTTGTGCAGCCCTTGAGGAGCGCCGTGTCCGGTCTTTTCGTTTTCGACGAGAAGATCGGAGCCTGCATGTTATTAAACAGAAATCATCCCCGCGAACGGCGTGCCATGACGGCCGCCCATGAATACGCACATTTCTTGTCGACCCGCCAACAGCCGGATGTCTTGTCGGAGCCGGTGCAGGGTGCGCAATCGCGGGAAGAGAGATTCGCAGCGGCTTTTGCGCCTTCCCTCATGCTGCCGGCGGCGGCGATTCGGCGGCGATTTGAGGATCTTCGGCGGGAAGCGGGACGGTTTTCGCCGCGACACCTGATTCTGCTTGCCCACCAGTTCAATGTCTCGGAAGAGGCGCTCTGCCGCCGGCTGGAGGAGTTGGGCCTTGTGCGGGCGGGTATGTGGGAGTCGTTGCGTGGCAGGGGGTTCTCGGGAGAATTTGTCAGAGAAGTTTTGGGCGACAAGGCGAAAGTGCAGGAAACACCGGTTTCACCCCGGATCTGGTATTTGGCTTCGGAGGCTTACCGTCGGGACCTACTCAGTGAGGGACAAATTGCCGACCGGCTAGGAATGGACCGAGTGAGCGTCAGGGCAATGCTGGATAGTACGATGCTCGACGGCTCCGGCACGGAGGCGTTGGATGATCTCGAGTCCGTCCCGGTTGAATAGCGACCATGACGTTCTTGTAATAGACGCTAGCGTAGCGATCAACATCCTCGGCACCGGGAGAGCCGCGGATCTCTTACGGATGCTCAACCGCAAGGTGCTTATCGACGCGCTGACATTAAAAGAGGTAACCAGCGATCCGTTCAGTAAACTTCCGGGCCGGGTGGCGATGGAGTCGCTGATACGTTCGGGCCTGATTTCCCCCGCGCGGCTAAGCGAGTCGGCGTTCGAAACTTTCTTAGAACTCACGGGGGCGAATCCTCCGGACGACCTTGGCGACGGTGAGGCCGCGACGATCGCTCAATCCTTCGATATCGGCGCCGTTCCGGTGATCGACGAACGAAAAGCAACGCGCATCGCACTGGCATTGAGACCGGCGTATCCAATCCTCCACACCATCGATATTCTGGCGTGTTCCATGGTGACATCCGCTCTCTCGCAGCAAGAGATCGGAGATCTCATTTATGCGGCGCTCTTTCACGCTCGAATGCGAGTTCCGGCGCCGTGCCGGGATTGGGTTTACGCTTTGATCGGACCGGAGCGTGCGAAAAGCTGCCTTAGTCTTGGTTCTCTAACGGGCTTTGGTCCCCGGCGAGAGTGAATCTTGATGGCGCCCGCAGGCTTTTGCGATATCCTCGAACTAATGGCGGATCGTCGTTTCAGCGATGTAGGCGGGACAACCGGCGGTCTCGGCGATTTCCTGCTGGGCTTTGCGTTGACCTGCGTGGGCGGGTACCTGCTCACCAATCAAGTGATCGTGGCCGGCTCCTACTGGAGCTTTTGGGGTGGCAACACCTTCGGCATCACGCTGATTCCAATGCTGATAGGGGTTGGGTTGCTCTTCCGGAACGGCCGCAGCGTGGCCGGATGGTTGCTGGCCGGGGCCGGTGCGCTTTTCATCGTGGCGGGGGTCCTCGCCAACCTGCGCATTTATTTTCAGCCAACCAGCTTGTTCAACACTATCGTGATGCTGGTGCTGCTGGTCGGGGGTCTGGGGCTGATTGCGCGCGCCATGCGGCCGCATTCCGCAAAATGAGCGCCGCGCAGCGGTTCGCCGCAATCCAAAGGTCCATTACCGGACTGGCCCGCCTTGCCCCAACTAAAGACTACCCCTCGTGCTTTTCCACACCGTATAATAAAGGTATGGCAAGAGGTTGGGAAAGTAAATCGGTCGAGTCCCAGATTGAGGCGGCCGAGACTCAGGTCCGTCCCCCTTTCGATGAACAGATTCCGGCTGAGGAGCTGGAATTGCTCCGAAGGAGAGAAACTTTGAATCTTTCTCGCACCCGGGTCCTTCGGGAACTGGAAACGAGCCAAAACCCCCGATACCGGAACATGATGCAGAAGGCCCTAACGGATTTGAACTCCGAACTCGGGCGCCTGGAGCATGGTGCCGCCCGCGCCGCCACTGCGTAGCAGGGGCCGCCGGCGCACAGATCTGGTTATGAGCGCGGCAGGACGGCTGCGTCCGCTGCTGCGCCAAGGTGTTCTTTGTCTGGCCGCTGCGCCAAGCGTCACCGCGCCCAATATTGGCTGAAGCCCGCGTATTCCCAATCGAAATTCGCCAGGATCGTCCGCCGCAAATCCAGCATGTCCACCTGGCCCGCCTTACGGTAAACGATTCTTCCATCGGTGGTTATCAAGGCCGTGTAAGGCAGGGCCGAGTCCCACGCCGGATCGAAGGCGCGCGCGGACGCAGCCGCGTCGCCGGCGGCGAGCATCAGATTGCGGGTGGTGGCATGCAGTTTTTCGAGCTCCTGTTGAACCGCGGCGCGCCCGTCCCGAGGGTTCGCTGCCACGGTTACCAGATCGAGTCCTCGCGGGCTGTACATCCTGTAGGTTGTCTCAATACCGGCGAACTGCGCCATGCACGAGGCACATTGCGTGTCCCAGAAACTGACCAACGTCAGCTTCTTGGGCGCGTTCGCGCGAAGCTTCAGCAAATCGCCGGTCGTGGCCACCTCCAGGGTCACCGGCTTTTCTTCCAGCTTCCGGAGCGCCTCCAGCCTCTCGGCCTCTTTTTCCTTCCACTTGGTCGAGCAGCCGAAAACGCCCGTATGCGTAACCTCTACCGGCTTGCCCGCCAGCACTGCGTCAATAGCGTTGCGCGCATCCTGCGTCTTCACCAGTTCGAGGCGGTAGCTGGTATCGAAGCGGCCTTCGTAACGCAATCGGCGGTCGCGGTCGAAAACGAACACGTGCGGTGTAGCCTGCGGGCCGTAAGCCCGCGCGACGGATTGGGTGTCGCCGTCGTACAGATAAGGATAGGTAAGATGCTTGTACGCGGCGCGGATCTTCATCTCGGCCAGGGTGTCGCTCATATCCGACGAATCCAGTTCGTCAACCCGGAGGGCCTCGGGGGCGTTCGGCTGGATGGCCACGACGGCCACCCCTTTATCGCGATAATCCTCAAACAGCCGCATGATACGCTGTTCGTACATTTGCGCGATGGGACAGTGGTTGCACGTGAAAACGATTACCAACACGGGGCTCGCGACATAATCGGCGAGGCGGTGGATCTTTCCATCGACTCCGGGCAGTGCAAATTCCGGTGCAGTGGAACCGATGGGAAGTATGGGATGCGGCTCCGCGCCGTAAGCCGACAGCGCGAGCGCGAACAATAATGTGTGTCGCAACATATCGGTTGCGTTACGCCAGCCCGCGCGCGAACGCAATCTCCTGCCGCAAGTCGTCTTCTACGGGCCCTTCTTTCTCATACTCGATCGCTACCAATCCTCCGAAGTTGAGCTTGTGCAATTCCCGCATCACCTCGGGAATCTTAGCAATCCCGCGACCGATCAAAACGTTGTCTTCCGCCCCTGACGCCGCAATATCCTTGAGATGCACAAGCTTCAAATAAGGACCCAGTTTTCGCACCGCGTCCACCGTGTCATACCCGCAGGAGGCAAACTGGCCCACATCCGCTGTCGCGCCCACGGTCTTCGACAGTCCACTCAGCGCCCGTAGGACATCTTCAGGACTTTCGTAGGCAAACTTTGTCTTGAAAAAGTGATTATGGATTCCAAAGCTCAGCGCCGCCTGGGTGCATCGTTCGTCTATCTGCTTCAACAGAGGGCCGCCGGTGGCATCGCCCGTAATGTTACCGGCTCCCAGCAGCCTGGCAAACCCGATCGCCAAATCAAGCTCCCGCTCGTCGTGGATGGTGGCAGCGTAATAGGACACGCACCGAATCCCGGCCTTATCGAACAGGATGCGCGCGCCGCGAAAGCGCTCCTCGCTGGGATGCGACATCAGCATGAACTCGCCACGAGACATCTCGATCTCTTGGATACGGAGGGCCTGCAGTTGGACGATCATGGCCTCCATCGATAGACCGTGATAGCTATAGGTTCCAATGCCGATATTCAGCTTGTCGGCGGCGCGCAATTGTACTCCCGCGACGGCGCCGGCGGCAGCCATACGGGCAAACGTGCGGCGCGTCATGGCTGGCGGCCCAATGGACGCGGTGTCACGTCGGCGTCTTCCAGCTTCATAGCCCACTTAATCGCCTCCACGTACATTTTCTGCAAGTCCGAACGGTCCCAATTCTCCACAGGATGCCCCAGCGTGGAATAGAACACTCTACCTTTGCCGTACATCTTGGCCCACGCCACGGCGAAATCGCGGTCGGTGCGGTGGACGTTCTTGTTGCCCAGATCCAGCTTGTCCGCATCCAGGCGCAGCAGCACGCGCAGCTTGTCGCGCGAATAATTGCGCATTTGGTAGATCTCATCGCGCAGCACGAACGAAGCAGGCCACTGGCTCATCCCTGGAAATGCCGGATCTTCGACCACTATGGGCGCGTTGAAGGTGCCCCAGGGGTGCTCATCGTAATAGCCGCCGATCATTTCCCCATACTCCGGCCAATTGGTGAAAGTGATCGCCGCGCTGTGGACGCCGATGAAGCCCTTGCCATCGTCATGGATGAACGACATGAAATCCGCCTTCTGCTGATCGTCCATTTCCAGAGTGCCGCCCGTGTAGAACAACACGGCATCGAAGTTATTCAGATTGGGGGCATTATACTCCAGTTTTTTCTTGGTCAGCGCTTCGGTGTCGGTGCGGATGGTCGTGTCCCAAAGTCCGCTCTCCCGGCCCAGGCGCTCGATCGTTGCCAGCGCATGCGATACCGCTTCATGCCGGTAGCCTTTTTCTTCTCCGATGGCCAGCAGCTTTTTCCGAGCCGACGGCGCGGTCTGGGCAGTAATACTGACGACGGCTGACGCTGCCAGAATCAGTGCCGCGAAACGTGCGGTCAATTGCCGGCCACCTTAGGCCCAAGGACTTCTTTCACCGGCATATCCGCCGGGAATTCCAGATTGAAGAAGCCCACCATCATCTCGTCCCAACTCTGATCGCCCCAGGTGACTTCCTTCGTGGGGTCCGCATTGTCCGGATTGTTGGGCGAATTGTCGAAGTGCGCCGTACAGGCGATGCGCGTACCTTTCGGCAATATGAGTGGCGCTGCCAAATCGTACCAAAGCTGCCAATGCCAGTCATACCGCGGCACGCGCAGAATCGTTTGCGTCTCGCCGGTTGGATAGACGATGCGGTATTCGAAATCCTTGCCGCGCCCGTGCATGTGCGGATGCAGGCTGGCCAGCCTCACGTCGGCGCCCACCTGGAATTCGGCGTCTACCCGGTAGTTCGGATCCCCCGGCGGAATTTTGAACTTTCCATTGGTGGCGGAGAGCGTCAGGACGCGCGTTCGCGGCCGTTCCTTGGCGAACACCAGGCCGAACTTGCTGCGATCCGTGCCGGCCTTGCCATTCGTCGTGTAATGGATCTCCAACACAAAATCCGATCCGGCCTTCACCAGCTTGCCCTGCCCCGGTTCCAAGATCTCCGGCGGCTGCCCCGGCGCATAGCCCACCAGGAAATCGCTGGGTAGGGCGCTGGTATCGGTGCTGTCGTCCGTCACCTTCGGCGCTACAAAGAACACGCCCGCCGGCTCACCGCGCAGCCAATGCGAGCCTGGCTCCCGCACATACAAGATCATATGGTGGATGTGCGCGCGATCGTCCGGCCGCGCTTCGGCAAACTGCACCCATTTGTCTTCCGTAAATCCGGAAGGCACGATCACTTTCTGATACTCGATGGTTCCGGTTGCGGGAATCTGAAATGCGCGTGGTTCGATATCGCGCGACGACAAAGAAAGGTCGTTCGAGAACTTGCCGTAATGCGGATCGGCAAACCACGGCGGCATTTTCTTCAGCAGCACGGCTTCCTTCATGGCTTTGGCCCAGGGCCGCGTTTTCTGGTAGGTCAGCATCGAAAAAGGCGCGGCTTCTCCCGGACGATGGCAGGCCTGGCAATGCTGCTGCAGAACCGGAGCGACGTCTTTCGAGAAGGTCACCCGCGGACCGTCCGTCGGGCTGGCGGCGTAGAGGCCACTTGCGCAAACCGCCGGAATCAAAAGGAACGGGCAGCGCCACGCGGAATTGAGCATTTCTTTACTTTAGCCCATTCCGGCTTCTGCCTTCCGACTCCTGACTTCTTCGCCGTTTGCTACCTTATAATTTCAAACTCTATGACCACCATTGTTCGAATAACGGGCCGGGAAATCCTCGATTCGCGTGGCAACCCCACGGTGGAAGCGGATGTCTACCTGGCCAACGGCAGCATGGGAAGGGCGGCTGTGCCCTCCGGCGCCTCGACTGGAGAACACGAAGCTGTGGAATTGCGCGATGGCGACAACTCGCGCTATTTGGGAAAGGGCACGCAGGGCGCGGTCAGCCATGTGAATGGCGA
>JBEKTJ010000040.1:0-91345 GCA_049516155.1 Bryobacteraceae bacterium | reverse complement strand
GAAATTATCGTGGCGCGCGAAGAGCCTGCTACCTGCCCACGCTGCGGCTCTTCCCAACTCGTGCAGGATCCCGACGTGCTCGATACCTGGTTCAGCTCGGCGCTATGGCCCTTCTCCACGCTCGGCTGGCCCGACGAAACCGACGACTTGAAATTGTTCTACCCCACATCGCTGCTCATTACCGGCTTCGACATTCTGTTCTTCTGGGTGGCGCGCATGGTCATGATGGGCTGCGAGTTCATGGGCGAGATCCCCTTCCGGCAGGTCTACATTCATGGCCTGGTGCGCGACGCCGAGCGCCAGAAAATGTCCAAGACCCGCGGCAATACCATCGATCCGCTGGTGGTCACCGAGAAGTACGGGACAGACGCCGTGCGCATGGCGCTGCTGTTGGGCGCCGCGCCGGGCACCGACATCGTGCTCTCCGAGGACCGCATGGAATCGACGCGCGCCTTCGCCAACAAAATCTGGAACGCGGCCCGCCTGCTGTTCGTGAATATGGAGCGCTCCGGCGTGGAGCCGTGGCTGCCGAATCGCCTGGAAACTTTCCGCCCCGAAGCCGGACCCAGCATCGAAGTCGCGGTGGAGGATCGCTGGATTTTTAGCCGCCTGAACACTTGCGCCGAACGCGTGAACCAGGCCATCGAACAGTATCGCTATCACGAAGCGGCTCAGTTGCTCTGGCATTTCTTCTGGCACGAATTCTGCGATTGGTACTTGGAACTGAAGAAGCCCAGCTTCCAGGAAAACTCCGGCATCAACGCCGATTGGCGCAACGTGCTGGCCGCGTTCGAAACGGCTCTGCGCCTGCTGCATCCGGCCATGCCCTTCCTCACCGAAGAGCTGTGGCAGCGGCTGGCCAACGGCCGTCCCACGCGCCCCGTGTCGATCGCGCTGGCCGAGTACCCGCAGTATAGCCGGCAGAACACGGACTTTGCGGCCGAGCGCGAAATCGAAGTGCTGCAGGAAGTCGTGACCCTGTCGCGCACCCTGCGCACGGAGATGAAGCTCGATCCTAAGCTGCAGTTGCAGGGCACGCTCCACGCGCGCGGCGATGCACTCGAAATCGCGCGGCGTCACGCCGATGCCATGCGCCGGCTCTCCGGAGTCTCGCTGGAATTCAGCCCGGACCCGCCACTGGCCGGCGCCGCCAGCCGCTCCACTTCCCAATTCGACCTGGTGTTGCACGTGCCAAAGACGCAAATGGAAGCTCAGCGCAAGCGCCTCGAAAAGGAAAACGACCAGCTCGCGAAGAACATCGCCAGCCTGGAAAAGCAGCTCTCCGACGAGCCGTCCTTAAGCCGCAAACCCGAACAAGTCGTGGCTTCCATGCGCGCCAAGCTCGCCGAGTACAAAGCGCAGCTAGCCAAGAATAAGGCGGCCCTGGAATCCCTGGAGTAGCCCTTGTCTTGTCTTATCTGCGTTCATCTGCGTTCATCTGCGGCCAATAAAGGTTTTGAGAACTCTCGACCCATAACGCAACACATATGTTGGCCGCAGATGAACGCAGATGAACGCAGATGTCCGTATTCCTTAACCGAGCAGGTCCTCGCCGCAGTGTTCGAAGTTTCCAACACCCTAGGAGCCGGTTTCCTGGAGAAGGTCTACGAGCGAGCACTACTCAGAGAGCTAACCATGCGTGGCATCCGGGCAACCACCCAAACCTCATTTAAGGTAACCTACAAAGGCCAAACTGTCGGAGATTATTTCGCCGATATCCTAGTCGAAGACTCATTGGTCATCGAGCTAAAGTGCGTGGAGCGGCTCAGCAACGAACACACCGCACAGTGCCTCAACTACCTCAAAGCGTCCGGCCTAACCGTGTGCCTTTTAGTTAATTTCCAAAAGGCCAAGGTCGATTGGAAACGTATCGTCAATGGCTTTGAAGCTTAACATCGACCAAGTCCGCGGCGGCCTTCCCAACCGCCTGATCTCTTTCTTCGAATCCATCACCTCCACCATGCCCGAAGCCACTGCGCTGGCCGCCGCGGGATGCCCGTCCGGCACTGTCGTAGTCGCCGAAGAGCAGACCGCCGGCCAGGGCCGCCACGGCCACTCCTGGCACTCAGAGCCAGGCGCAGGCCTGTATCTCTCCGTCGTGCTGCGCCTGCCCCTGCCGCCGGATTCACTCCCAATGCTGACGCTGGCGCTGGGTCTGGCCGCCGCGGAATGCATCGCGCGCGCCACGGACCTGCACCCCGATCTCCGTTGGCCCAACGATGTCATGCTAGACAATCGAAAGACCGCCGGCATTCTAGTGCAACTCGTCGATTCCGTAGCCATCGCGGGCTTGGGCATCAACGTGAATCACCACGCCTTTCCGCCGGAGATCGCCGCAGAAGCCACGTCGTTGCGCCTCGCTTCCGGCCACCCCCAATCGCGCGAAGAACTGCTGATCGATCTGCTCCCCGCCATCGACAGTTTTTGCCGCATGCTGGTGGAAGGCGGCCGCCAGCCGATCTTGGATCAGTTCACGCGCCGCTCCACCTACGCATGCGGCAAACGGGTGCGCGTGGACCAACCCGGCGGCATACTGACCGGGACCACCGCAGGCCTGGATCCCGCCGGCTTCCTGAAGCTGCGCGCGGACGACGGCTCGGAATCGCTTATACTCGCTGGAGGAGTTCGGCCCGCATAAATGCTACTAGCCCTCGACGTTGGGAACACCAACATCACCATCGGCGCATTCGACCAGCGCCGCCTCATCAGCCAGTGGCGGCTGCGCACCGTGCACGGCCAGACCGCCGACGAATGGGGCGTCCTGCTGCGCAACCTTTTCGCCCTGGCTTCACTGGATTCGCCCGGCGTCGACGCCATCATCATCGCCAGCGTGGTCCCGTCTTTGGACGCCAACCTTGCCGCCATGGCGCAGCGCTATTTCAGGCTCGAGCCAATGTTCGTCACGCCCCACACCGACATCGGCATGGCCATCCGCTATGACGATCCCAATCAAGTGGGCGCGGACCGTTTGGCCAACGCCGTAGCCGCCTTTCAGAAGTACGGCGGTCCGAGCGTGGTGGTGGATCTCGGCACCACCATCAACTTCGATGTGATCTCGGCTGCGGGTGAATACCTGGGCGGCGCCATCGCCATCGGCATCGGCATTTCCATCGAAGCGTTGTTCAGCAAGACCGCGCGCCTGCCCATGGTGGATTTCCGCGAGCCGGCTAAAGTCATAGGCACCAATACCGTGGCCAGCATGCATTCCGGCCTATACTACGGCGCATTGGGCATGATCGACGGAATTCTGGATCGCATGGTCGCCGAGCTTGGCCCGGATACCAAAGCCATCGCCACAGGAGGCCAGGCCGCGCTCATCGCCCGCGGCTCCCGCCACCTGAAACACATTGACGAGCATCTGACGCTAGCGGGCCTGCAACTTATCTGGGAACGGAACGCCGCCAAGTGAGTGACGACTGGGTTTATAACTACTTCAATTACTTCACCGAGATTGAAACCCACTTCCAGCGTGTGCGGGGAACTAGTCTGTTCCTATTATCGCCGCTCGATTGGGCGCTGATCGAGAGTTGGAAGAATGCGGGCGTGCCGCTCGAAGCCGTGCTGCGGGGCATCGACGCGGCCTTTGAAAAATGGCGCGGCCGCAAAAAGAAAACCCAGATGGTGAATTCGCTCACATTCTGCGCGCAAGCGGTTTTGACGGAAGCTCAGGTAATGTCCGGAGCCGCGCGGCGGCCCGCCACACGCGAATCCGCCCCCCCCTTTCCGCTGGACGATTTGCGCGAGTACTTGGCACGCAACGCCGCAGCAGCCGCCCGCTTGGCCGGACCCGACTACAGCGAGATCGCCGCCGCCTTAGAGCGCCTTGCCGCCGAAGCCGAAACGCACTATAAGGATTTGGAAGACTTGGAGCGTCGCCTGACCGTGTTGGAGGAGAAGGCCATCGCCGCCGCCCGCCACCGTCAGTCCGAAGAGCAGTTGCTGGATGCCCGCCGCGATTTGGACGCGCAGCTCCGCCCCTATCGCTCCAAGATGACCGCCGAACATCTGGCTATGCTCGAAAAGCAGTACCTGGAACGTAACCTGTTAGAGAAGGCGGGTTTGCCGCGCCTCAGCCTGTTCTATATGCGATGAAACGGACGGCGTTACAATCGCGTTGCAACTCCGAGAGCGTTACATGCGTCTTTCTTAATGTAAGCGAACTCTTTCGAGTTAGGCTCCGCTCTCGGAAAAGATGCGGAGCCGGCCGGCGGGCGCGCTCCTCCGAGTGCCCGCCGGTTTTTCTTTTCTCAGTCCACAAACTCGATTGACCGAACCAAGCCAATCGTCCCCGGCATGGCATCCTGTTTCGACTCGTACTCGATTCGGATTCGCCGGGGGCTTTGCGGGCCGCAAGTGAAGTCCATCGGCGCATGGTCTTTGAGGGTTATCGAAGCAGGATCAAGTATGGCAAAAGACATAGCCTCCGCTCCAACGCTCATCCGCACGCGGATCTTGCCGTCCATGCAATCGAACTGCTTAAGCGTGCCTTCGGCCACCGCCAGCGCCGCGTGCCGTTGCAGCTTGGGTGGCGGCTGGTCGGGAGCATCTCCGGTCAGGACCGGCATATGCGGCACGTAACTCAGTGCATCTACCAGTTGGTCGAGCCTTTCGATTTCTTCCGGAGTCTTGGCATATTTCCGGCAGGTGGCGGCGGCCGTCTTGGCATCCGCTTTCCGATCCAAACGGTAGTAAGCGTATGCCATCGCATGGAAATACGCGAAAGCCTGCTCCTCGGTCACGCGCTTCACCAATAGGAATTGCGCCAGAGCCTCCGCATGCTGGTTGTTGACCACGTATGCATACCCGAGTTCCAACCGCGCATCCCGGTCGTTTGGGTCGATCTGCGTCGCGACCTTCAACGCCGCCACCGCTTCCGCGCGCTGGTCGTCGGATCGCAGCAGCCGCCCGTAGTCCAGGTACATCCTGGCGTTCGTGCTGCCCATCTCGGCGGCGCGTGCATAATGCGCCATGGCCTCCGCGCGTTTGCCCTCCCGCAAACTCAAACGCGCGAGCCCTTGCTCGACTTGCCAATCCTTCGGGTTATCGCGCGCCAGCCTGTCGTATAACTCGCGTGCCGCGGCGGCCTTCTCGCGCGTATTCGCCAGGATCTCGGCAAGCACCAGGCCCGCTTCTAACTGGCTCGAGTCGGCGGCCGAAGGCGCGTCCACGTCCTTAGCCAGCTTCGTGTTGAAGAGCGACGCATTGAATGTAGTTCCGCGCAGGTATGTCTCCAGATCCTTCTGCACCTGTGGCGCCGTTTTGCCGTAAGCCTTCTGAAATGTGTCCGCCATACCGGCGCCGCTCTTGATGCCATCTAGCAGCGCTGGCAACTTGGGCCGGTAATCCGCGTCCAGATACAACATGTGCACCAGCGCCCAACACTCCGCGTAGAACAACCCTGCGTGGGTCTTCTCGTTATATAGCGGAGAGTCGTGCTGCGCGGCCAGTAGCGTGGGTAAGTCGATCCACTTCGACTGCCGCAGAAGAATGAGGTGCGGCACGATGATATCGCCCACCTCGATCTTTCCGGCCAGCGGTTTCAAGTTGGAGAAAAGTTCGGCGAGCCCTTCGTTGAACCATACCGGCGCGGTGAGTCCGGAGTGTTTCACCAACAGGTGTATGTACTCGTGTACCGCGATCGGAAACTGATCGCTGAAGGCGCTCTTCATGACGATATAATCGCGATCCTCCGCGCCCAGATAGAACGCCGCGGCGAAGTCGTTCGGCGCGTAAGGCGCGAACTCTTTCTCCGAGCGGAACACCACAATCCGCACTGGCGGACCGGATTTGACGCCCAGCCCCATGGCCTCCATGAAGAAGGCGCGCACTTGCTCGAAATGCCGCGCTACTTCGCGTCCGTTGCGTTCGCCGGCGTCGGTGAATAAATCGAAGTTAGGGGATTGGATCCGCAGCCAGCGCGGTCCTTCGCTTCCCGCGGCGGGGCACAAAGCGAAGGCGCACATGAAGGCCGCTACCAGCCGGCCTGCAAACGGCTGCATCTCAGGAGTGTACCACCGCTATCCCGACGTCGCGCCAGTTGTATGCCGACGTGCCTCCGTGGGCCATCGGCGGACCCCGGGCCTTGGCCCGGAATTGTGGTCAGGGCAGAGCGTCTGATGGCAGTGCCCGCCATCTGTGTCTGTCCACTGCTGCTAACGATCGACCCGGGCGTACGTTAAAATTGGGAGTAGTGCCACGGATCTCGCTTCACTCGAATTTGCCAATCGGGGCATTTGCAGTCCTCACGTCGCTCCTTGTT
This sequence comes from Bryobacteraceae bacterium, assembly GCA_049516155.1. Taxonomy (GTDB): domain Bacteria; phylum Acidobacteriota; class Terriglobia; order Bryobacterales; family Bryobacteraceae; genus Bog-159. Next base: position 85,086 of record JBEKTJ010000040.1, on the reverse strand, counting down.
CTCGGGTCTAGCGCTGAGCCTCAGGCGCTCTTGCAGCCGGACGTCCGCATCTATAAAACGATTGGCTCCACAAGTCTGAAGGCATACATTTTCATGCCGGGGGGATCGGTCGATGCGGCGCCCCATGCGGCGATCATTCTGTTGCACGGTGGTGGCTGGAGCACTGGCAGCCCGGAGTGGATGCATGCCGACGCGAAGCGCTATGCGGGATTGGGAATGGTCGCCATAGCAGGCGAGTATCGGCTCTCGGACCAGAAGAGAATCACTCCCCTTGACGCCATGAGGGACGTGCGGGATCTCATTCGCTGGGTTCGGACGAAAGCAACCGCCCTTACTGTAAACCCTCATCGGGTCGCGGTCTACGGAGTCTCCGCCGGTGGACATCTGGCGTTATCGGCAGCGGTTTTTCCTCACACCGAGGAGGACCGCACCAGCGCTGTACCGGATATTCTGGTTCTGATATCGCCCCCGGTCTCGTTGCTGAACGACAAGTGGCCACAACTGCTGCTGGGCACGCGTACGGAGGCGAAGACCATCTCCCCCGCAGAGAACGTCACCCAACGGCTTCCGCCCATCCAGATCATCGAAGGCGCTGCCGATACCGTTACGCCACCCCTCGCGACGCGCCGCTTTTGCGACCGGGCCAAACAACTGGGAGGCTCATGCGAACTTAACCTCTATCCGAAGCTGGGGCATATTCTATCCCGCAATCTGGATCCGCGTGCTCAAGAGGAGGGTCCGTTCGATCCGGATCCGGACGCGGTCCTGGACTCTCACGCGAAGGTCGAGGCGTTTCTGAGGAGGGGCGGCTTTCTCAGATAGTCTCCAACTCCGCGCGGGACGCCCGCCCGCATCGTCTCCTTCTTCACCACCCACTTACGGGCGAATCCGCTAAGCTGTAAAGACAGGCCCTGCTGCCTCATCTCAAAATGCCATTGCAAAGCTACACCATCACCCAAGGCCGCGACCGCGCGCCCGCCCGCGCCATGCTGAAAGCCATCGGGTTCACCGATGCGGACCTCGCCAAACCCATCATCGGAGTCGCCAACACCTGGATCGAAACCATGCCGTGCAACTACAACCTGCGCGAGCTGGCCGTCAAAGTGAAGGAGGGCATCCGCGCGGCGGGTGGCACCCCCATGGAGTTCAACACCATCGCCATCAGCGACGGCGTGACCATGGGCACCGAAGGCATGAAAGCCTCGCTGGTGAGCCGCGAAGTGATCGCCGATTCCATCGAGCTGGTGGCGCGCGGCCACATGTTCGACGGCATTGTGGCCCTGGTGGCGTGCGACAAGACCATCCCCGGCGCGGCCATGGCGCTGCTGCGGCTCAACGTGCCCAGCGTGATTCTCTATGGGGGTTCGATCCTGCCCGGCCGCCATAACGGCCGCGACATCACCATTCAAGATGTCTTCGAAGCCGTGGGCGCCAACGCCGCCGGCCGCATGGCCGACAGCGAATTGCTGGAGATCGAGAACCACGCCTGCCCCGGCGCGGGCGCGTGCGGCGGCCAGTTCACGGCCAATACGATGGCCACCGTGCTGGAGCTGATCGGTCTCTCCCCCATGGGCACCGCGGCTGTCCCCCAGGTGGACGCGCGCAAGAACGACGTGAGTTTCCGCTGCGGCCAGATCGTGATGGACGCCGTGCGCGCAAACCGCCAGCCGCGCCAGATCGCCACCCGCGCCGCGTTCGCCAACGCCATCGCGGGCGTGGCCGCCACCGCCGGATCCACCAATGCGGTGCTGCACCTGCTGGCCATGGCGCGCGAGGCCGGCGTGGCGCTCGCTATCGACGATTTCCAGGAGATCTGCCGCCGCACTCCCGTGCTCGTGGATCTGAAGCCCGGCGGACGCTTCGTCGCCGTGGATGTGGACAAAGCCGGCGGCATCGGCGTGATCGCGCAACGTCTGGTCGAGGGCGCCTACGTGGATGGCTCCGCGCTCACCTGCACCGGCCGCACCTTCGCCGAAGAAGCCGCCGATGCGCGCGAAACTCCCGGACAGGAAGTCGTGCGCCCGCTGGCCAAACCCCTAAAGCCGCGCGGAGGCATGGCCATTCTGCGCGGATCGCTGGCGCCGGATGGCTGCGTCATCAAGCTCGCCGGGCACGAGCGCATGCAGCACCGCGGCCCCGCGCGCGTGTTCGATCGCGAAGAGGATGCCATGAGCGCCGTCACCGGCGGAAAGATCAAGCCGGGCGATGTGGTGATCATCCGTTACGAAGGCCCCCGTGGAGGTCCGGGTATGCGCGAGATGTTGGGCGTCACCGGAGCCATCGTGGGCGAAGGACTTTCCGAAAGCGTGGCGCTGGTCACCGACGGCCGTTTCAGCGGCGCGACGCACGGCTTCATGGTGGCTCACGTGGTGCCCGAAGCATTCAACGGCGGACCGATTGCCGCGGTGCGTGAAGGCGATTCCGTCGCCATCGATGCGGCAGCCGGAACTATCAACCTGGAAGTGCCGGCGGATGTGGTTCGGGAGAGATTGGCAGCTTGGACGCGGCCGGCGCCTCGCTATACCTCAGGCGTATTTGCCAAATACGTTGCGTTAGTGGCCTCGGCTTCCGAGGGCGCGGTTACTGTTGCGCCTGTGCCCCTCTAAGTCGGACTGGCGTACTTACCCAGGACAAGTTCCTTCGTGGTACTCTCTCCAGGAGGAGCGATACCATGCCTCAGTGCCGCATCCCGTCTCTGATTTTCGCGCTGATTCTCGCGTCCGGCGGAATACTCTACGCGCAGAATGGCCAGCAGGCCGCCCCGGCGCCAACCCTCACCATTCAGGGTCACGTATTCTCGTCCGACGGCCGCCCTGCTGTGAGCGGCGCGACAGTAACAATTGAAGCGACAGCTCCGGGGTCGTCCAAGTTCGTCGAGATGACGGGTTCGGGCGCGGATGCGGGTCATTACGCTTCGCCCGCACTCCCGGCGGGAAGTTATAAAGTCACGGTGAGCAAGGACGGATATCGTGCGCAAACCGCCAACCCGGTGGCGCTGGACAAAGAGAGCCGGGTGGTCGACTTCGCGCTCGACGCATGCGGTCCCTGCGGTCCGAGCACCGGCCAGGCCGGCGGGAGGGCGAACCTTGTGGGGACCTTATTGGTCGTGCTCCTGTTTCTTGCGAGCATCTGGATCGTCCGGTGGCACAACATCGCGCGGCCCAACCGCGAGATGCTGAAAGCGGAGATCGATAACGCAAGAGTGCGATTCCAGAGCGATACGGGCAAACCTATCGGCACGGACCCTTGGCTCGATGAGTTGTTGACTCATGCGGAGGATGCGATTAAGTGGGATTGGTGGCAAACCTCGTGCGATTTCCTTTTCTGGAGCCGCGGGCAGGAAATCACCGGCTGGTCCCGAATTCATGAGTTCGAGCGCGGTGTCGTCAGTCTGCTGATTGCCGGAAGTTCGCTCGATACCATCCGCGCCCGACTGCAAGCCGTGGAATTGGACTTACTCGACATCGACAAGACACACGCCAAGACCATGGCTGCCAATATCAAGGATGCGCTGGGAACGGCGCAGCCCGATCCCGGCGCGCTGCAGGCGTTGCTGGTGCAAGCGCTCAGATATCTTAACGATGAGGATGTAAACACGTTCGCCCAGCTCGTGGGCTGGCAGACCAAAGCGGTTTGGCTTGCCGGTGTGGGATGCGCTCTTGTGGTGGTGCTGGCGTTCGCGGTCGGAAATCCGGTGTTGTTCATCGCCGGAGCGGCTGGCGGCTATCTGAGCCGGCTGGCGCGCACACTCAAACGAGCGGACGTTCCCACCGACTACGGCGCTTCCTGGACCACCCTGTTCCTCAGCCCGATCGTGGGGGCTCTCTCCGGTTGGTTCGGCATTCTGTTGATTGTGGTTCTCTCCGACAGCAGATTCAATGTCCTCGGTACGGCCTTCCAAACCGTGAACTGGTGTTCTCCGCTAGCTCCTATTCCGCTCGGCCTGGCCTTCGCGCTGGGATTCTCGGAGCGGTTGTTCGATGGAATCGTCTCGTCGCTGGAAGACAAGGTCGATAGCGACCGGAAAGCCGCAACCAAGCCTCAACAACCTACTTCGCGTGTGAGTACAGGTTCGCCGGGCGACAAAGGCGGCCCCAAGGCGCAAGTGGCGCAGCCGGCCCAGCCGGGGCAGGAGATCGAGGCGGGGAGGGAGATCGGGGCGGCCAGATCACCGGCCGAAACCGACCCTAAGTCATAAAGGTTTCCGGCTGCCGGCAGGCATGGTCGCCCGGCGTGCCCACGAAACGCTAAACAGCCAAATAGCCGCGGCGGCCCAGCCACCCAATACGTCGCTTGGATAGTGCATGCCCAGGTAGATGCGCGAGTAGCCGATGGCGGCGATGGGTACCGCCGCCGCAATGTAGTACCACCAACGCCGCGGCGACGCAAAGACCACCAACGCGCCGAAGAACGCGAACGATACCAGCGCATGCCCGCTCGGGAAGCTGTAGCCCATAGGCTTCGGCAGTCCGAAGAATATGGTTGGCCGCGCCCGGTGGAATAACAGCTTCAGCAACTGATCGAGAACTTCCGCGCCGACGATGGCGATCGCGAAGCGCAGCATGGCTCGCGTCCGGCCCGTCCGCACTAACCAAAATACTACCGGCACGCCCAAAACAATCAGAAATGCGGGTTCGCCAAGCGCGCTGATAGCGCGCATCGCCACCGTTAATGCCGGGCTGGCGTGCGCATGTACAAGCGCGCGGATGGGCTCGTCGAACGCCGGCGTCATTTGCCGAGCAGTTCGTAGAGCGGCAGTTCAATGGCCGGATCCGCGGTTCGCAGGATGCCATCCTTGGCTTCGCGGGCCGCCTCCGTGGTGTGGACGTAGCCGCGCCCCGTACCCGGATTCACAACCCAGACGTACGGAATGCCGAAGGCCAGATAGTCGTCGATCTTCTCTTGCACCGCGCCCGCCCGATCGTCGGGCGATAAGACCTCTACGACCAAGTGCGGCGGGACTGTAATGATCTTGCCGGCCGGCCGTGGGCCTGCCACGAGCGTGACATCGGGTACCCGAAATCGCGTGGATTTCACCTGTACCCTGACCGCCACGGCGGCCCAGAACTGCGGATAATGAGTGAGCAAGTAAACCACGACGCGCGACTGCAGGCTGGCATGATCGATTTCTCCCACGTTTCGCTCCACGATTTCGCCGTCAACATATTCGCAATCGCCATCGGGATAGCTCGTGCGCAAATATTGCTCGACCGATACGAGCGTCGTCGCCATGGCTCTATTGTCGCATGCGGTAAACTGGTGGGTCGTCTCACAGGAGCAACGATGTCGAAACGCCTGCTGATCCTTCCCATCTTCCTCGTTCTTGGCGCCCTGGCGCTATTCGTCTCGCGCACGGACGCCAAACCCGAAACCATCGAACAGATCGCGCCCGGCGTGTGGTTCCGCGAGGGCGACTTGAACAACCTGGGTCACTGCAACAACATCGTCATAGAGATGAAGGACTATCTGATCGTGGTGGACGCCAACTTCCCCAGCGGCGCGCGCGCCACCATGGCGGATGTCAAGCGCGTCTCGTCCAAGCCGGTGAAGTACGTCTTCGACACTCACCATCACGGCGACCATTCCTACGGCAACGCCGTCTGGACGGACGCGGGCGCCACTACGCTGGCCTATCGCGGCGTCGCCGAAGAGATGCGCCGCTACGAGCCGGCCCGCTGGCAGCAGACCGCCAAACAGCGCAAGGACGTAGCCGACATGCATCGCCCCAGCGTCGAGCCGCCCAAGCAGACATTCGACGACAACCTGTTCGTGCTGGACGATGGCGCGCGCAAGGTGGAGTTCCATTTCTTCGGCTGGGCGCACACCCGCGGCGACGGCTTCGTCTACCTGCCCAAGGAGCAGATCCTATGTACCGGCGACGCCGTTGTCAACGGCCCGTACAATTACACTGGCGACGGCAATATCGGCAACTGGCCGGAAGTGGTGCGCGCGGCGCAAAAGCTGAAAGTGAAGACCGTGCTGCCGGGCCACGGCGTGCCGGGCGGTCCCGAAGTGATGGCGGGACAGGCGCTCTTCATGGTGGATCTGCGAGAGGCGGTGAAGTCCGCCGTGGACCAGGGCAAGAAACCCGCCGACCCAGCCAAGCTCCAACTGCCCGATAACGTGAAGAACTGGGTCGGCGACGGTTTGGCGGCGCAGGTCAGGGACGCTTACGAGGAGATCACGCAAGGCAAGCCGCACGGCGAGATATTGGGCGGCAAGTAGAATGCGGGTCCGTCCCATCAAAGCCAAGGCCTAAGTTCACGCGGCGGTCCGCGGCAAGACCTCCCGTTCAATAAGTCCTTCGAGATCTTGCGCTGCGACTTCCAAATCGTATGCGTTCTGGAGATTTAACCAATACAGCGGCGATGTGCCGAAGTACCGGGCCAGACGCATCGCGGTGTCCACCGTGATCGCTCTCTTTCCGTTGACAATGGCGCTGATCCGGTTCATTGGAACCCGGAGCGCGCGCCCCAATTCATTCAGGCTGACCCCAATCTCGTTGAGCTCGTCGCGGAGCAACTCGCCCGGGTGGATGGGCGGCAATTTCCTTCTCTGAGCCATAATTCTTCCCCTTCCTCAGTGATCGTCCACAATCTCGACATCGTGCGCGCTCCCTTCGTGCCAGGAAAAGCAGATGCGCCAGCGGTCGTTGATCCGGATACTATGCTGCCCGTCCCGGTCTCCCTTCAATGCTTCCAACCGGTTCCCCCGTATGGCCGCCAAATCAGTAAGGCTCGTGGCTGCGCCCAGCCAGCGAAGCCGCTTCCGCGCGGCTGCTATAGCCGCTGCGAATCGCGCTGGTTTCCTGGCACCGAAACGAGCGAATCATACACGTTTAAGATACTACGTGCGGCGTACTGAGTCAATGGCGGCGGACCTTGGAATCGCCTTGCAAAACGGCGCGCGTCGCTGTTCAAAGTCACTGCCGATCTCTTCATCTAGCCCGCTGGAAGACCGTGGCTGACGACAGGCCGGGAGGCCTGTCCTACATCGGCGCTCCACTTCCCCTCCGGCGCAAACGCCCGCGCTCGCCATAGCGGTTAAATTTGCCGGCCTCAAACATTCCTGGTCTGATCCTATTTGATGTATACTCCTTTCGAGGGATCGAGTCGTTCGATGGAAGAAGAGGATATCAATGAAGCGAGTGTTTGTCAGCTACAGCCGGAAGAACCTCGATATAGTCGCTCAACTGGTCCAGGACTTGCAGGCTGTCGGAGTTGAGGTGTGGCACGACCAGACCCTCACGGGTGGACAACGATGGTGGGACAACATCCTCGCGAACATCCGTGAGTGCGACATTTTTGTACTTGCCCTTTCGCCGGACTCCTGGGAGTCGGAGGCGTGCAAAAGCGAACTGGGCTACGTCATTCCACTGGGAAAGACAGTCCTTCCGGTGTTGGTCGCCGACGGCATCAACCTCAACCTGCTGCCTTCCCCGCTCAACGAAATACAGATCACGGACTATAGGCGGCGAGACAAAGAAGCGTCCTTTGCTCTGATCCGGTCCATCAATACGGCGCTTCCGACCCCGCCCTTGCCCGACCCGCTGCCGGCGCCTCCTCGCGTTCCTGTCTCTTATCTCAGTAATCTCAAGGAACGGATCGATTCCAGCGATACATTGAGTTCCCAAGATCAAGTGACTCTTCTCTTCGAACTTGAGGGTGGGCTTCGGGAGGGCCGCTCTCCAACCGAAATCCGCGAGCTGCTGTTGAGGTTAGGCCGGCGTCCCGACTTGCTGGCCAAGGTCGCCGTTAAGATCGAGGCGGCGCTGAGAAGCCTCGAAGAGGGTGTGGCGGCTCAGCCTCGCGAAGACGCCGGACACGGCCCAACCACCTCTGTGCATTCACACGGGGACCTGGGATCCGATCATCGTCGATTCGACGGGCCGAAACTTTGCCCTCAGTGCGGTATGCGGGTTGACCGGGAATCCAGGTACTGTACAGCCTGCGGCGCATCGCTTACCGGCCTTAGTGGCCCAACTTCCGTTCCGGAACCACCGGGCCCGAAGGCTTCGCGATCTAAGAGTCGCCGCTACGCGTGCCCCTCAAGCGATAGTGCGCGCTTAATTGGTGAAGTCAAAAGTTGGCTTGATGCGCAGGGGTTTGATTCCCAGCAGATGTCGACGGAGAACAAGAGCGTCCTGCTCCAGATTAAGAAACGCGGCAAGTGGCGGGACTTTGTAGGAATGTCGACTTCTCTCAATATTGTGTTTCACCAACTGGATGACACTCTGACTGTTGAGATCGGCGCTGGAAAATGGATCGACAAAGCCGCCGTAGGCACCGTCAGTATGTTTATTTTGTGGCCGCTAGCCTTGACGGCCGGCTTTGGCGCCTGGGAACAAATAAAGATGCCGGAGAAGATCTTCGACTACATCGCCGCGCGGTTGGTATATAAGTGAGGCTTCGGACCGCCGTCGACCCACTTATAACAGCGTCAGAGGATCCACATCGATCACCAGCGCGGTGGCGCCCCATTTCCGCTCCCGCGCAAACGCCTGCGCGCGGCGCAACATCTCATTGAGCGCCGTGCGGCTGGCGGCCTTGATCAGAAACTGATACCGGTATTCGTTCTTCAGGCGCGGCACCGGCGCTTCCGCAGGCCCCAGAATCTTGATCTTCTCCGGCGCCGGCGTCAGGAAATGGCTCAGTTCCGTGCTCAGCCGCAGGGCTTGCTCCTGCTGTTCGCTGCGCACCAGGATATTAGCCATGGCGCTAAACGGCGGGTAGTGCATCATGCGGCGGAACTGTAATTCTTTCTCATAGAAAGTCTGGTAATCCTGCGCGGCAGCCATGCGAATCGCATAATGATCCGGATTAATGGTCTGTATCAGCACGATGCCGGGCAGGTTGCCGCGACCGGCGCGTCCGGCGACTTGCGTCAGCAGTTGAAAGGTACGCTCCGCGGCGCGGAAGTCGGGTAGCCCGAGGCCTACGTCGGCGGAGACGACGCCGACCAGCGTGACGTTGGGAATATCGTGGCCCTTGGCGATCATCTGGGTGCCCACCAGAATGTCGTACGACGCTTCGCGGAAGCCTTGCAGGATGGCTTCATACTGGCGCTTGGCGCTGGCCGTGTCGCGATCCAGGCGCGCGATCCGAGCTTTGGGAAACTCGTGGTGCAGTTCTTCCTCGACCTTCTCCGATCCGACGCCGATAAAGTAAATATGCTCGCTCTGGCACTTGGGGCAGTGCGAGGGCACGCGCTCCGCATAGTTGCAGTAGTGGCACAGCAGGCGGCGGTCGCGGCGGTGGAAGGTGAGCGTGACCGAGCAGTTCATGCATTGCACGCGCTCGCCGCACGAGCGGCAGGCGACGAAACTGGAAAAGCCGCGACGGTTCAGCAGGATGATGGTCTGCTCGCCGTTATCGATGCGGTGCGCCACGGCTTCCAGCAGGCGGCGCGAGAAAGTCGCCTGCTTGCGCGTCTCCAGGAATTCGGTGCGCATGTCGATAATTTCCACCTGCGGCATGGGCCGCCTGGCGACGCGGGTGGGCAGTTCGAGCAGGGTGTATTTGCCGCGCTCCGCGTTATAGCGGCTTTCCAGGCTCGGTGTGGCGGATCCCAGAACCACGCACGCACGGGCGGCTTGGGCGCGCACGATGGCCACGTCGCGGCCGTTGTAGCGCGGCGTTTCTTCCTGCTTATAGCTCTGGTCGTGCTCCTCATCCACCACGATCAGGCCAAGATTCAGCATGGGCGCGAAGACCCCGGAGCGGGTCCCCACCACCACGGCAGCGGCGCCGGAGCGGATGCGGCGCCACTGGTCGGAGCGCTCGGAATCGCTGAAGGCGCTGTGCAGGATGGCGACGCGATCGCCAAAGCGGCTGAAAAACTGGCCGGCGACGGCGGGGGTCAAGGCGATTTCCGGAACCAGCAGCAGCGCGCTGCGTCCGCAGGCCAGCGCCGCGTCGATGGCGTTCAGGTAGACCTCGGTCTTGCCGGAGCCGGTGACGCCGTGCAGCAGGAAGGTGCGGAACTCGTGCGCTTCAATGGCCTCGCCGATCTGGTCGAAGGCGGCGGCCTGGGGAGGGTTCAGCGTATGCGGTCCGCGGACGGGTCCGGCGGCGTTGAGCGGGACAGGCTCGGTGCGCAGCATGACGAGCTTCTTGCGGGCTAACGCACGGGCCGCGGGGCTGGCATCGCGCACCATGGATTCCAGATCCTTCAAATTGTGCGAGCCGGGATGCAGTGCCAGAAAGGCCAGCAATTCGCGTTCGGGCTTGGCAAGTTTGGCGGCGGGCGCGGCGCCGGCTGGCTGCACGGATGCCTCGACGCGCAGGTGCTCGGAGGCCGCGCGGAGCGGATCGCGTTCGGTCTGGACCTGCTCCACCATCACGAAGCGCTTGCGCTCCAGCGCGCGCAAGGCGTTCGCCGCCAGGGGCAGTTTACGCTCGATGTAGGAGGCGGAGAGCGAACGCCGGTCGAGCATGCGCAGGATCTGCACGACGGGGTCTTCGGGCGACGAATCGAAAAGAAGCTGGCGGGCGGCGTCGCGGCCGGCGTCCGTAAGCGAATAGACTTTGCCGCGGCGGATATCGGATGCCAGCGGCAGCATGCCGCGCAGCACCTCGCCAAGCGGCGCGCAGTAGTAGCCCGAGATCCACTTGCCCAGGGCGAGCAACTCGGCATCCAGTACCGGGTCTGCATCGATCAGGCGCATGGCATCGCGCGTGGGCACGTCGGGCGGATCGTCGTGGCATCGCAGCGCCACGCCCGTCAGGCGGCGGCTGCCGAACGGGACCAGGACGCGGCACCCCGGCTTCACGCGGTGGCGGAGCGTCTCCGGCAGCGCATAGGTGAATGGCTGGTCAAGCGGGACCGGCAGGCTGACGTCACAGTAGAGATAATAACCGTCGGGCAAATTCCAGGATAGCGGGTGGTGGGTTCCGGGCGTGCTGGATCTTCAGGGCCCTTAATGGTGCGGATTGGCGTGCCCCGCTTTCGCCTTCTCTCGCGCGGCGGCTTCCTTCGCGCGGAATTTCGCGATGCGCCCAATCAACTTCACCGGCACTGGTTCCGACAGCGGAAAGCGGATGGTGCCCTTGTCGACCTCGTACGATGCCAGTTCGCTTTGGAATGCCGCCATCACTTGCTCTGTGGCGGCGTAGATCGAGTAGTGCCGCTTCCATACGGCAAAATAAAGCAAGCGGCCGCCATACAGCGTGTAAGTGGGCATCTCATACGAGATGACTTCCTGAGCTCCCGGTACGGCCTTACGGATGGCGCTACGCACACGCCCGAGGATGCCCTGCACAGGCGCGGGTTGGGCGGCAATGTACTCGTCCACGGACTTGAAGCCGGTCTTGACCATCACGGATTCGAATCTTCCGGCGCTGCTGCATTACTGATCCGCGATGCACCAGCGGCAGACTACTATGGATTATCTCACGCGGAATCCGTCCGCGTCAGCGTCCCTTCAATTACCCGTATCACGTCGATCCCTCGGGCGTAAGGACGCGGAAAGACGAGCCTTCAACGGGAATCCAAAGCCGCTTGCTCGTGCTACGATGAACTAAACAACGCATGGCGTTCCCCGCCCCTGTTCCGGAAATCCCCGCAGCCAACGTGGACAAAGCCGCAGCCTACTATGTCGAAACGCTGGGCTTCACCTTCGATTGGGGAGACGACCAAGGCGGCATTGCAGGCATCTCAAGGGGGAAGTGCAGACTGTTTATCACCAACCGCTCCTTCCGAGAGTCTTATGGGAACACAGGCCCAATCATATTCTGGCTCAATCTCGACAGCAAGGCTGAGGTAGACGAACTCTTCTCACAATGGAGTGCCGCGCAAGCGAAGATCGTTTCCGAGCCCGAGGACAAACCGTGGAAGTTGCGCGAGTTTATGGCTGCCGATCTTGATGGCAACCTCATTCGTGTCTTCTATGATTTCCGGGGCGACATATAAGGGAACCACACGTCGCGCAAAAGTCTGTTAGGGTGCACTACCCGGACAGAATGCGACGAGGCTTGAAACTTACCCTCCAGCCGGTCTATGCAATCGTGGCACGCGACCAGCATGCGATTCACTTCCGCTGCGCCGAGCCGCCCACAGCCAATCCGAACAAATACCGGGACGAACTGCTCGACGCGTACCTGTTCATCGAAGATGCCGACGCACTTTATGCCGAGTACGCAGCCCAAGGCGTAGAATTCACTCGGGGAGTTGCCAACATGCCATGGCGCTCGCGCGAGTTCGTGGTGAAGGATTGCGATGGCCGTCTGCTGGCGTTCGGCGTGAATCTGTAGTCCCCTCCGGTCGTGCTTCCAGAAGGCCAACCTTAAAGGTGAATTGCCCTTACCGAAGCGGGTTTGCATCTGTCGCGGCAAGCTCTGCGACTTCCCCAGCCGCCGACGGCAGCGTCCGTGCGTGGTATTTGCCCCAGCAGGCCTGTAGCGGCTGCGTCAATATCCCCACTCACTCCGCCGGTGGGCACAAAACAGCTAAAAACACGCTAGTTACGCTTGGCCAGCGGCGTGCACTAACAGTGTACTTCCCGGGAGGGATTCGACATGGACAGCACGTTGGCCGAGCATGAGGCGCTAGTACGCAACCGCATCTGCGGGGTTTGTTCGGACCGTAAGATGGACGGAACGTGCGGACTTGAAGAACCGGGCCAGTGCGCGCTGTTCCGCCTGTTTCCGCAAGTCGCGGAAGCTATTCAGGCCACCCATAGCAACAACATCGAGGACTACATCGACGCTATCCGGAGGAATGTGTGCGCCGTGTGTGCGGCGCAGGATCCCGACGGCAGTTGCGCACCTCGCCACGAAGTGCAGTGCGCCCTGGACGCGTACCTATTGCTGGTGGTGGAAGCCATCGAAGAAGCCACCGGCAAGGATTTCGGGAGGCCGTTGCCCAGCCGCCCCGTCGATCTACGTATTTCGGTTCAACTCAAAGAGGAGGTCATATGAACATCAACTTACTGCCGTTCGCCGTGTTTTGGGGCGTATTGGCCATCGCCGTGGTATTGCTGATTTTCTACAGGAAATCGGTCGCGAGCCACGAAGACGATTCGCTCCACCTGGAGGGCGGCGCATCGTTGCAGCAGATGAGCATGGCTCACAGGCTGGCGCTGATCGACCGTTGGGGCAAGACCCTGACCATACTGGTGGCGGTGTACGGCATCGCCCTGGCGGCCCTGTATCTCTACCAGGTCTGGAACAACGTCCCCACTTACTAACTGGAAGTGTCAAATGAAAAGGGCAGGAACAAGCGCTTGGGGGATTTGTGTGGCCGCGGCCGGCCTGGTATTATCGATGGCTGCGTTCGCGACTCCCGTGCGCGCGGCGGACAACTCGGCGTGCACCGCCTGCCATGACGATCAGGGGGCCAAGCTGGAGAAGAGCGCGCACGGCGCGGTCGCCTGCGCTTCGTGCCACCTCAAGCATGACGAATATCCGCATCCGGCTAACGTGCCGAAACCGGTCTGCAGCCAGTGCCACCAGGGGCAGCAGGCGGATTACGACCGCGGAGTGCACGGGCAAGCTACCAGGAGCGGCAACGGCGCCGCGCCGGATTGCTCCGTATGCCACGGCGCCGCGCATGAGTTGTTGCGGCCCAAGTCGGCGGCGTTCCGGGAGAAGGTACCGGAGACTTGCGGGATGTGCCATAGCGAGGTAGCGGACCAGTTCCGCACCAGCGTACATGGGCAGGCGCTGGCCAAAGGTATCGCACAGGCGCCCATCTGCACCGACTGCCACGGCGAGCACTCCATCCTGGCGCCCAGCGACAAGGCTTCCACGGTTTACGCCGGCAACATCCGCGACACCTGCGGCAGTTGCCATGGAAACGTCCAACTGTCGCGCCGCTTCGGGCTTCCCGCAGACCGCGTGGTAAGCTTCGACGCATCCTTTCACGGGCTGGCGGCAAGGGAAGGCAGCGAGACCGTGGCCAATTGCGCGAGCTGCCATGGGGTACACAATATTCTGCCGTCGGCCGATCCGCGTTCGAAGGTTAATCCGAAGAATCTGGCGGCCACCTGCGGCAAATGTCACCAGGGCGCCGGAAAACGTTTTGCGATCAGCCAGGTGCATGTGGCGGAAGGGCACAGGGAGGCGCCCGCCATGCGCTGGGTGAGGCAGTTCTACCTTTTGACGATCCCCTTGACCATCGGGCTGATGCTGCTGCATAACGGCGGCGATTGGTTGCGTAAGCTTTTGCGGCTGCGCAGTGGCGGTGCGGTGCGTTCGAACAATGAACTGCCAGGCCGGCCCAACGTGCGCATGCTGCCGTTCGAGCGAGTCGAACACGGTCTATTGGTCATTTCGTTTATGATTCTGGTCTGGACGGGGTTCGCGCTGAAATACTCGGACCAGTGGTGGGCCCGTCTGTCGCTGTTGCGGGATGGCAACGTGAGAAGCATCGTGCATCGCATCGCAGCCGTGGTTTTCATGGCTGTTACGCTGACGCATGTAATCTCACTGGCCACCAACCGGAGCCTGCGCCGGCACTGGATGGAGCTTTTCCCCAAGGCCGCGGACGCCCGGGAAGCGCTGGCCAACTTCAGCTATAACGTAGGATTGCGGTCGGAGCCGCCCGGCCGCTCCGCGCACAGTTACATCGAAAAGGCGGAATACTGGGCGGTGGTTTGGGGCGCCATTGTCATGATCGTCACCGGGTTGATGCTTTGGGGCAACAACCTGATGTTGTCCCTGTTTCCCAAGACATGGCTGGACGTGGCTACCTCAGTGCACTTCTACGAGGCGCTGCTGGCTACGCTGGCGATCGTGGTCTGGCATTTCTACGCCGTGATTTTCGATCCGGACGTTTACCCGATGGATACTGCGTGGTTGACCGGTGTTAGCGTAAAAGAGCCGGACCCGCACGCAGCGCCGCCTGAGATGCGGGAGGAGGAGGCTCCCGCCGGGGCCACCGCCGGCAGGGAGACCGTCTCCAAATGAACGAAGCACCGAAGGGCAAATGGCTTGCGCAACTTTCGCCGCTGGTACATCTTTGCAACAACTGGATCAGCCTGATTGGAGTGGTGGTGGTTACTACCGCGACTGTGTTCTGGCTGTTCGTGCTCCCCACGACTATGCGTGGCGGGGTACACAATCCCTATAACGGGATTCTCGCGTTCCTCTTGCTTCCGGTATTGTTTTTCTTGGGGCTGGTCCTGATTCCGCTGGGGATTTACATGCGCAACAAGCGGGAGAAACAGCGCGGGTTGTATCCGGCCAGCTTTCCGCCGTTGAACTGGAAGAACATGGAATTCCGGCGGCTGTTGACGTTCGTGGGCGTCACTACGTTCGCCAATATCGTGATCGCCAGCCAGTTGGCCTACGGCGCTGTCTCGTATATGGAGACGGTCTCGTTTTGCGGGCAAACCTGCCACACGGTGATGCAGCCGGAGTTCACCGCCTATCAGAGTTCGCCGCATTCGCGCGTCGAGTGCGTGCAATGCCACATCGGGCCGGGCGAATCGTGGTTTGTGCGCAGCAAGCTCTCCGGTATCCGGCAGGTATTCGCGGTGATGTTCCACACCTACGAGACCCCCATCCCCACGCCGGTGCATAATCTGCGACCCGCGCGCGAGACCTGCGAGGCTTGTCATTGGCCGCAGAAGTACGGCGAAGACCGGTTGCGGATCGTCAACAATTTCGGCGATGACGAAAATAACTCACTGACTAAGACCGTCCTGCTGATGAAGATCGGCGGCGGCAACAAGGGTGTTGGAATCCACGGGACGCATCTGGGTCCCGGGGTTCATATCCGCTACGGGCATTCGGACCCGCAACGCCAGACGATTCCCTGGATCGAATACAGCGGACCTGGCGGAAAGACGGTGTACCTTGCGGCGGGTGCGCCGGCGGACGGCAAGGGTTTGTCCATCCGTGAGATGGATTGCATCGACTGCCACAATCGGCCGTCGCACAGTTATAAGCTGCCGGAACGGGCGGTGGACGAGGCCATGTTCGCAGGAGATCTTTCGGCAACCTTGCCGTTCGCCCGCAAGAAGAGCGTGGAAATCCTGAAAGTGGATTATGCCACGCGGGAAGCCGCGGCGGTCCGGATACCGGCTGCCGTGGAGGCCTTCTATCGCGATACCTACCCGGCAGTTTACAAGCAACGCCAGGCGGACGTTGCCAAGACCGCGCAGAGCGTACTCGCTATCTACAACCGGAATGTATTCCCGGCGATGAAGATCAAATGGGGTACATATCCGAATAACATCGGACACACGGACTCTCCGGGGTGTTTCCGATGTCACGACGACAGCCACGCCAGCGCCGATGGGCGAAAGGTTACGCAGGACTGCGGCGCCTGCCATAACCTGCTGGCGATGGAGGATGCGGCGCCTAAAATACTGACGGAATTGGGCGTCGTCGAGGGTAAGGCGCAGAAATAAAGGCGGCGCGGAGACGCGGAGATGCGCTGGCGCGCCGCATGTGCGGGAGGTTTTATGAAGTCGTTAACTAAGATCCTTTTGCCCGTCGATTTTTCAGAGCGGTCGCTGGGTGCGGCGCGGTATGCCAAGACGCTGGCGGACCGTTTCCACTCCGAGCTGACTTTGTTGCATGTCTTGACTCCGCCGCACTATGAGTTTGGCGCGCTGGAGATCGGCGGCTCGATGCTGACCGAGCTGTATACCAATCGCGCGGCCCAGGTAGAGAAGGAGTTGGAGACGTTCCTGGCCGCCGAATTGGCGGGCACGCCAGCGAAGCGGGTGGTGTTGGAGGGCGATCCGGCACGGCAGATCGTGAAATACGCGCATGCGGAGAATATCGGCCTGATCGTGATGCCGACGCACGGTTACGGGCCGTTCCGGCGATTCATTGTGGGATCCGTCACCGCCAAGGTGCTGCACGACGCGGATTGTCCGGTGTGGACGGGCGTGCATCTGGAAGAAGCGCCGCAAGCGCAGCCGACGCCGTTCCGGGACATCGTTTGCGCGATCGATCTGGGACCGCAGAGTTGCGGGGTTCTGGAGTGGGCCACGGCCATGCAGAAGGAGTTCTGCGCCCGGCTTACGGTGGTGCATGCGATGGCCTATTCACCGGCCGTCGGGCCGGAAGACCTATGCGCGCGGGAGATGGAGCTGGTGTTGCGGGACGACCTGGCCCGTTTGCAGCAACGCTTCGGCACGAAGGCCGAACTGGCCATCGAGATGGGCGATCCGCCCAATGTGGTTTGCGAGATGGCCGAGAAACGGCATGCGGGATTGCTGGTGATCGGGCGCGGGTCGGCGGCGGGGGTTTTCGGCAGGCTGCGGACCAACTCTTATGCGATCATCCGGCAGTCGCCGTGTCCGGTAGTGAGTGTGTAGTGCGGGTGCCCGCGCCTGCTTCAGTTCCGGCGCGCGTAGCCGATCTTGCGGACCGCGCGGGAGATTGCGAAGTACACGATCCCCGGCGCCATCCGTTGGAAAAAGATGCTGGCCTTGGCGTGCCCGGTGACAATCTGCAGTCGTTTGCGCCGGTATGCGGCGGAAACGATCTGGCGCGCGGCGCGGTCCGGCGAGAGCGTGATCCGCTTGGGCGGCCAACGCGCATTCGGATCTTGCCTCGGGACCCCCTGATTGTCGATCTGGTAAATCTCGGTGTTTACGAAGCCGGCCATGACGTGGGTGACGGTCACGCCGTCAGCCGCCAGTTCGTGGGAGAGGCCATCGGCGAGTCCCGCCAGGGCGAACTTGCTCATGGAGTAGGCCGTGCCGCCCGGCAGCGAAATGGCCCCCGCGAGGCTGCCCAACAGGACGATGCGGCCCTTGGTTTTGCGCAGCTCGGGGAGCGCCGCGAACAACGTGCGCAGGACGCCGAAGACATTGGTTTCCAACTGCCGCCGGTAATCGTCCAGGGTGAGATCGACGAGACGGCCGGCAACGGAAAAGCCGGCGTTCGCCACGGCGATATCCAGGCGGCCGAATTCGGCGCGGGCGCGCTCGACGGCGAGCTCCAGGTCGCCGTCGCGGGTGACATCCCCGGCTACCGCGATCGACCGGCGCTTACCATCGGTCAATTCGCGCGCCAGGTCTTCGAGCCGCTCGGCGCGGCGAGCCATCAGGATGGTATGCGCGCCTTCTTGGGCGAATGCGCGGGCCAGCGCCGCTCCAATGCCCGAGGATGCGCCGGTAATCAGCGCTACTTGACCGTCGAACTTACCCATTCATAGGACCCACACCACATCTTAGCCCACAAGTTCACTTACACTTGTGAGTACTCCGCCGCGATCGGTAAATTCCGCAATTGTACGGGCGCCGTCCGCCGGTTTCACGGCGGCGATGGCGTCGGTCACTAGGGCGACTGCCTTGCCGGTGGCGAGTAGACCTGTGACCGCGCAACGCACGCAATAATCGGTGGCCACGCCGTACACTACGTATCGATCGGCTGCGAGGGAGTCGAGCAGCGCGGGGAAGTTGGGATTCGAAAAAACATCCAATGCCTGCTTTTCGACGATCGTCTGATGGGCAACCAGCGTTTCAGAGGGCTTCAACTGACCAGTGGTGCCAGCCACGCAGTGCGGCGGCCACTGTCGGAATTCGGGATCGTCCTCGCTATGCGCGTCAGTGGTGGAAATCAGGGGGATCCCCTGCGCGGCGGCGAATTGGTTCAAGCGCGCAATGGCGGGCAGCAGCCGTTCGGCGCCGGGCACGTACAACGCACCCGCCGGAAACAGGAAATCGATTTGGGTGTCGATGTCT
The DNA here is from genome assembly GCA_049516155.1 of Bryobacteraceae bacterium. Taxonomy (GTDB): domain Bacteria; phylum Acidobacteriota; class Terriglobia; order Bryobacterales; family Bryobacteraceae; genus Bog-159. Next base: position 66,440 of record JBEKTJ010000040.1, on the reverse strand, counting down.
ACAAAAACTGTCTTCATCCCACATTGCTCCGGGTACGCTCGATGAGAGCGGTTAAGTCCTTGCTGTTTCTGACGGGCCAAGGCTCGGCGGGATCCAGGCTGTGAAGCGATGCGGGCAGCTTGGCGAGCGATGCGGCGGCCCGCGCGCGCGCGGCGTTCAAGTCCGGCAGCGGCTCGACCAACTTTCCGCCGAGTAGCACCGGACGAAGCATGGCTTGGCCATTGCTGCATTCGCCGGAGCGTGCCAGGATATCGTGTTCGTCGAAACGGAAAAGCTGCTTGGCGCCGGGCAGGGTAGCCTTATCCTGGCTCAGTTTCGCGGTGAAGCGTTTGATGCCGCAGCCGACGTCAAGTTCCACAAGTTTATAAATCGCTCCCATGGCAGGCGCGTCGGCGGAGGTGGCCAGTTGGGTGCCCACGCCGAATGCGTCCACGGGCGCACCGGAGGCGACCAGGTCCCGAATGGCGTACTCGTCCAGGTCGCCGGAGAGCATGATCTTGGCGTCTGGCAATCCGGCCTGGTCCAGAATGCCGCGCGCCTCGCGCGAAAGCGCCTGGAAATCGCCGCTATCCAGCCGGATGCCCCATAAGGGCTGGCCCATGGCAGCGACTTTTTTCACGCCTTCGATGGTGTTGTAAGTATCCACGAGTTGTACGGTCGAGGGGCCCAGCGTCTGTTGCAGTTTGCGGAAGGCTTCGGTTTCGCCGCAAAACGACAGCACCCAGGAGTGCGCGGCGGTGCCGTAGACGGGCACGCCGTAGCGAAATCCCGCCAACGTATTGCTGGTGCCCGCACAACCGCCCAGGTACGCAGCGCGGCCACCCAGCACGCCGGCTTCGGGAGTGTGGGCGCGGCGGGTGCCGAATTCCACGACGGCGCGTCCGGCGGCGGCGTCCACCATGCGCGCGGCCTTGCTGGCGATGAGCGTCTGGAATGTCAGCGCGGACAGCAGATAGGTTTCCGGAATTTGCGCTTCGATAATGGGGGCCCGCACAGTCATGATCGGCTCGCCGGCGAATAGCGGCGTGCCTTCGGGCACCGCGAAAACATCACCCGTGAAGCGGAAGCCGCGCAGATAATCGAAGAAGCCGGTGGAGGCCCGGGCGAACGCCGGCAAATCGCGCAGGTATTCGATTTCTTCGGCTGTGAAGCTGAGGTTCAGCAGGTAATCGATGGCTTGCGTCAGGCCGGCGGCGATGACGTAATTTCGATGCGCGGGCAGACGGCGGATGGTGAGCTCGAAAGTGGCTTTCTGGTGGGCTTTGCCGGCGTCGTAGTAGCCGGCGGCCATGGTTAATTCGTAGAGGTCGGTTAGAAGGCCGTTCACGCGATAGCTCGGTTCAAGACAGGCGAGACAGGCCAACAGGCCTGGCTTACTTCTTCTTCGGCGGCTGGAAGGGCTTGACCTCGTTCGCGGCCTTTTGCAGGTCTTCCACCGCTTTGTTGTCTAATTGATAGATGCTTGGCTCGTTCTCACGCTTCGCGAAATATGCATCACCCTGCTTGGTGATGGAAACTTTCTCCACACGCTTGCCGGCGTTGGAGGTAACCGTGATGTCCAACACCGGTGTACCGCCGCCGCTGGCGCCGCTGCTGGCGCCGTTGCTATCGGGGAACTTGGTGGCGGCCAGATCGCGCAGCTTATCGACGACGCTCTGCACCGAAGATGCGTCCATTTGCTTCGCGCCGCTCATCCACTTGTCGCCGCTCTTTTCGACAGCCAGCTTGCCGACTTCGACTTTGGTGGGATCGGTCCAACCGAAATCGAAAAGCTTCTTGTTGCGGAAATCGTCGACCTTTTTGTCGAGTCCGTCGCCCAAATCGGCCGTCACCTTATATATGCCGCCATCCGTACCAGCCGCGCTGCTCTTGGCGTAGTAATTCTTGTCCTTGTCTTTGCGCACTTCCAGCGTTTCGGTCCCACTCGAGTCCGTGACACTCGCCGTCGCGACCTTGGTCCCCGAGGCAAATGCGGTAGCCGCCTTCTTAGCGTCGTCCTGCGAAATGGTGGCGTCCATCTTGGCGTCCTTCAGCTTGCGGATCAACTCTTCCACCTGGGAGCCGTCGGCGCGCATCGGCTTGGGCTTCAAAATCTGCCAATCGTTCTGATTGTTCTTGCCGAATTCGATGGCCTCGCCCTTGGCCGGCTGCACGTCCACGCGGGTGAGCTTGTCTTGATCGAAGGTTAGCAGGCGCTTGTCGCGCAGGTCGTTGGAAGTCTTATCGATGCCGGTCTTCACGTAGCTGGCGATGGTGTAAACATGCGCATCGCCGGCCAGTTTGGCATAGGAGCCACCGCCGGTGGGTGTATCGTCGCCTATCAGGAAATCCTGCGATTTGCCATCCTTCTTTACCACGGTCACGTCGAGTGTAGGTGCGCTCAGGCCGTAAGGAGACAGATCCGCGGCTTTATCTTCCACAACTTTGTCGGCATTCAACGTCCCTAGCGAACTCACCAGCGACTTGGCAGCGTCCTGGTCGGCGCGCAACGGCTTGGGTTCCGCGATTTGCCATTTGCCGTCGTCGCCCTTGCGTAGCACGGTGGTCTCCGCGCCTGTCTTTTTCAAATCGACTTCCTTGATTTGATCGTCCGGGATGGCCAGGATTTTGGTAGTGGCAGTGGTATCGGCGGCGGGCTTGGCGGCATCGGCCTTCTGTTTCCGGTTGGACCAGTAGAGCACGCCGCCCAATGCCGCCAGCACGATCACCGCCGCAAGCAGTCCACGTGGTTTCATCGCCTATCTCCTGCGCCACCAAACCATGAGCCCGCCGCCGACTACAGCGAGCGGAAGCAGCACCACGCTCCACCAGAAAATCAAGCTCATACGGTTGCCGGTGATGTTCAGACGGCGGTCCTCGGGCTCCTTCGGACGGATGGAGATGAGGTCTTCGTCGGAAGTCAGCCAGTTGAAAGTGTTGATCGCCAAGTCCCGGTTCTGGCCCGAGCCGATGGCATCGTTCGCCGCCCACAGCGACGAACCGAAGACCACGAACCGGCCGGAGTTACCCGGCTTGCCGGTGTTATAAGTCCCGGCCGCGGCTAGAACCAACGGTCCTTTAACGCCCTTCTTCGGATCGATGGGTCCCTGTACGTTGGATGTAGCAAAGCTATTCTCAGTGGTGGAGAGCAGTTTGTCCACAGTGACTTTGGTGTTTCCATTAATGGTCAATGTGCGCGATAGCGGGATCACCGTGGGAGATTCCTTGAAGTCGCGAACAATAGGCTGCGATTCGTAACTGGTCACCATAGCCACTTCCGGTCCCAGACCGAAAAGCCGGCCGACGCCGCTGGTGTCGAGAGCCAGATCGGCGTTCAACGTGACGCCCCACTCCGCCAGCAACTTTACCAGTTCGGGATTCGGATTGCCTTCCTGCGGGCCGATGCGCAACGGAGTGTCCGCCAGGAACAGCGCGCTGCCGCCGGCTTCGACGTAGGCTTTTATCGCCGCGACCTCCGCCGGAGGGTAAGGCAGCTTGGGACCCGCCGACACCAGCGCGGTGCAATCCTTGGGGATTTCGACTTTGGTTGCCTGCACCTGGCCGATTACAGGAGCGCCAGCAGCCGCGCCTGGCTCCGCCGGCGCCGCCGTCGCCAGATTGACGGAGCGGGTCTTATAGTTATTGTGCTCCAGCGCCTCCTTCAGAGTCGAGATGCCGCTCCCGGCGCTATCGTCGAGACCGTGCTCACCGCTGCCGGCAAGGAAGCAGGCGGTACGCTCGCCGCCCTTCACCGAGCGGATCAGGGCGCCGGTGATCTCTTCTTCCGTGAGGCTCTTGGCGTCTTCCTTGCGCTCTCCGGTATCCACCACGACGGTTCCTAACTGGTGGACACCCGCGGCGCGCGCCAACTGCGGCTTCTTCACCGGATCGATGTAATCGACCTTCAGCTTGGGAGACAGGCTGGCATAGCGGCCCAGCAGGTCGCGTGCCTGCTGGAAATTGGTCGTCTCGCCGAAGTACGAAATACTGACATCCTTCTTTAACCCTTTCACCGCCTTGACGGTCTGATCGGAAAGGCTGAACTGCTTGTTGGCGGTGGCGTCGTAGGATTTGTCATAGCGGTTCGCCAGAAAGTTAGCCACGCCCAACACGGCCAGGATCACCAGGATGTAGACGGTGACATAGGCCGAGTACTTTGTCTGTCTTGCTTTAATCCAATCTGCTCTCATTTATGCTCTCCAGCGCAGCGACTCCATGGAACGGGACGTGATGAACAGGCAGAAAAATATCATGGAGAGGTAGAAGATCACGTCCTTTGAGTCGAGTACCCCTTTCTGGAATCCTTCGAAGTGAGTCACGATGGACAGGTAATTTACCACCTGCCCGTAGCCGGTAGTGTCATAGGCGGTAAACCAGCTCAGCAGCCAGAGCAGCAGGCACACAAAGAAAGTGACGCCGCCGGCGATGATCTGGTTCTTGGTGGTGGTGGAAATAAACGCGCCGATGGCCAGCAAGGTCCCGCCTTGCAGGATCAGCCCGAGATAGGCGATCAGGATCGGCTTCCAATCGGGTTTGCCGAAGGCGAAGAGCATGGCGATGTTGATGGCCGACATACCCAGCACGCATAAGTAAAGCAGCAGCGCGCCCAGCCACTTGCCTAGGATGATTTCCCAATCGTAGACCGGCGAAGTCATCAACAGCTCGATAGTGCCGGTCTTCTTCTCTTCAGCGAACAGCCGCATGGTGACCATGGGGATGAGGAAGAGCGCCACAGTGCTGGCGAATCCCAACAGGGGCCGGATGACTTGCTCGTTCACGTTCATCGGCATGTTGCGGCCCTGCATTTCGGCCATGAAGCCGAAGCGCACAAAGTCGCGGGTGGCGGTAAAGAAGCCAAAGCCGAAAATCAGTGCGAAGAACGCCATCAGGAGATAGGCGATCGGCGAGGCGAAATAACTCTTGAGTTCTTTACGGCAGATAATCCAAACGTTCATCATGGTTATCCTTCTACAGTCGCTTTGGGTTCTGGGTTCTGGGCGCCGGGTTCTGGCGCGTCCTTCTTTTCGGTGCCGGTCAGTTGCAGGAAGATCTCTTCCAGACTGAGTCCGACGGCGCGCAATTCGTTGAGGTTCCACCCGGCCTGGACCACGGCGCGGGCGAGGTCGGCGCGGATGTGGCGGCCCTGCAGGCTTTCCACCTCGAATGCCAGGCGGCCGTCCCGAGCTTCGCGCGGCAGCACCCGGCTGACGCCCGCGACCTGTTCCAGCCGTTGCTGGACCGACGCCGGATCCAGCGGTCCGTTGGACGACGCGACCTCCAACGCCACGGCTTCCGAGCCGCGCAGGCGGTTGGTCAGGTTCTCGACCGAATCCACCGCTACCAGTTTGCCCCGATTGATGATGACCACGCGCTGACACGAGTGTTCCACCTCGGGCAGGATGTGGGTGCTCAGAATGATGGTGTGGTCGCCCGACAGATGCTTGATCAGCTCGCGGGTTTCGATAATTTGCTTGGGATCGAGGCCCGAAGTGGGTTCGTCGAGGATCAGAACGTCGGGGTTGTGGATGATGGCTTGGGCCAAGCCCACGCGCTGGCGGTAGCCCTTGGAAAGCTTGCCGATCAGTTTGTTACGCACGTCGCCAATGGCGCAGCGCTCGGTCACCTCTCCCACGCGGCGATCGATATCCGCGCTCGAAATGCCCTTGAGCCTGCCCACGAAGGTCAGATATTCGGAAACCTCCATTTCGGGGTAAAGGGGAGGGGTTTCGGGCAGATAGCCGATGCGCTTTTTGACTTCGTGGGGATTCTCCATTACATCGAACCCGGCCACGGTGGCCGTGCCCGCAGTGGGGGGGAGAAAGCAGGTGAGCACGCGCATAGTAGTGGTCTTTCCAGCGCCATTAGGCCCTAGAAAACCGACGATTTGGCCCTTCTCCACCTCGAAGGAAATATTGTCGACAGCGACAGTGCGGGCGTATCGCTTCGTCAGACCCTGTACTTTGATCATAGTTTGATTCCAGACAAGACAAACTCTATTGCCATTGAAGGACGCGCAACAACCAGATGGATGAGCGTGTGAACCATCATTCTAAATAGGCTGGGGAACCGTTGTCAAATGCGGAAAACGCGGCGACCCCTTTTAGATCCACCCACTTGCGCTTTGATCGTCCAGCTACAATGGCCGTTCATGCGACGCCGGTCGGCTGTTCGCGACACGCTCGAATACTGGATGGCGCTGGCGGTAGTCGATTCGCTGGCGTGGACGCCGCTCCCGGTGGCGAACTGGATGGCACGCCGATACGCGGGGCTGCTGGACATGGCTCTGCCGCGCCTGCGCCGGGTAGCCCTCGGCAACTTGGCGATGGCCCTGCCGGAACTCGACAGGCGCGCGCGCCAACGCATCGCGGACGGCGTGTTCCGCTCGATTGCCCGCCTATTGGTGACCTTTGCGCGATTCCCGCGTATTGATCGCGGCAACATCGGCGACTGGATCCGTTACGAAGGGTTCGAGCATTTCGAAGCGGCCCGTCAACGCGGCCGCGGCGTGCTGTTTGCGACCGCGCACCTGGGGAACTGGGAGCTGAGCGCGTTCGCGCATGCCTGTCTGGCCGCGCCCATGTTCGTGGTCGTGCGCCCCCTCGACAATCCCAAAATCGACGCGCTGGTGGAGCGGCTGCGTACGCTGTCCGGGAACCGATTGATCGGCAAGAGAGAATACGCGCGCGGCATCCTGAAGGCCCTGCAAGAGAACCATGCGGTGGGCATTCTAGTCGACCAGAATGCGTCGCTCGAAGAAGGCACATTCGTGGATTTCTTCGGCGTGCCGGCCTGCGCCGGAACGGGTTTCGCCAAACTGGCGGCACACAGCGGCGCGGCCGTGATTCCGGGCTTTGCCCTGTGGATCGAGAGTGAGCGCAAGTACGTGCTGCGCTTCTATCCTCCCATCGAAATCACCGGCGATGCGGAGGCCGACACGCGCACATTGCATCGTCATCTGGAATCTGCGATTCGGGAATACCCGGATCAATGGCTCTGGATTCATCGCCGGTGGAAGACGCGTCCACCGGGTGAGTAAGCAGGCACCCTTCTATCAGCGGCTCAATAATTTCCGGTCCGCCATCCAGTCGCGCAGCCGGTCCGGCCAGGTGGCAACAGGCAACTGTGAAGGCCGCATGCCCACGCCGTGCGGTCCGCTGGCATAGATATGCATCTCGGTGGGCACTCCCTGCTTTTCCAGATCCAGATAGAAGTTGACGGTGGTCGCTACGTGCGACCGGTCCTCATCCGTACACATCAGGAATGCCGGAGGTGCATCCTTCGGCACGGTGATCGATCCGGGCTTGAATCCGGGATAGATGGCAGCCACAAAATCGGGGCGTGAGCCGGCGCGCTCCACCGGGTCGGCGGCGCTCGGGTTGCCCGCATCGAAGCGGGTCTCCACCAGAGCGGCCAGCTCCCCGCCCGCCGAAAAGCCCATGAAACCGATGCGCGACGGGTCCACGCCCCACTCGGCCGCCCGGGCTCGCACCAGGCGCAACGCCCGCGACGCGTCCGCCAATGCATCGCGCTCGACGGTGTAGTGCGATCCCGGCGCGCGCGCCAAGCGGTACTTCAGCACGAAGGCGGCGATGCCGTTCTTGTTGAGCCAATCGGCGATTTCCCAGCCCTCTTTGTCGATTACAAGCTGCGAATGTCCGCCGCCCGGCGCGACCACCACGGCCATCCCGTTCGATTTCTCGGGCGGCGCCAGGAAGACGTAGATCGACGGGTAGTGCACCACGGTGAATCGTTTAGGCAGCTTGGAGTTGGCGGCCGATTCGAACGCCTCGGCCTCCGTTTCCGCTTCCGCCCCCGGCGCGCCATTCGGCCAAAGCCGGATCTCGTCGCCGCGGTCGATGGCGAACGCGTATCCACAAACCACAAACAGACCGAGAATAGTCTTGAAGATCATAACTGCGAGTTGAGTTTATCATACTATGGTATAGTTGACTCGCGGAAAGGATTTAGTATGGCTTCTGCGGTTGCGGTTCGTAAACCCTTCCTGGTTCTTCTTGGGATAGCGGCGGTATGCTGGATGGCTCCGCCGTTGGCGTATTCGCAGACCACGCTGACAGGCGCCATGTGGTACGCAACTAATTCCAGCGGCGCAACCAGCGTGACACAGGCCTACGCGGACGGCGCTCTGAATACGCTGGGAGGGGATCAGTGGTGGGACTTGTGGCTGGCGCTGAATCCGGACGCCACCTCGCCGGTCAACGGCCCATCCGACGCGCAAGCGAGCATTTCCATACCATTGCAGGCGGGCCAGAGCTATAAATACTACATCTTCGGCCAGGGTCCCTGCTGTAATTTGAACTTCAGCGGCTTGAATCTGTTTTTCGACAACAACGGTTCTACGCCCGGTATCTCGGCATACGGCGTTGTCGACACCTCTGGCTTTCGGCCAGACAGTAGCAGCACACTGACGCTACAAGGTACCTCCGTACCGGGATCGGGCACTGCCTTCTATTCCTCGGCTGGCGTCATCGTGGTCCTGACCGGCTACAATTGGAATGCGTCGGGAACCCCGCCGGGAGACGTGTGCCAGGAATTTGCTTTCTCTCCCGCTGCCGGAGACGTCCCCAGTACCTTCGGGTCCTTCAGTTTGCAGGTTTTTCCGGCGGCATCTCTAAGCCTCAGCCAGGCCAGTGGCTCGCCGGGAACCGAACTCACGTTTACGGGGAGCGGCTTTGCCGCTAACGAAACGGTCGACATCTACGCCGGCCAATTAAGTACGTCTCCGATACATGCGACAATGACCGATGCCAGCGGCGATTTCACACTAACCCTCCGTGAGCCGCAGATCTCTTACGGCCTCGTCGACGTTTACGTCGAGGGCGTGACCAGCGGCGCACTCGGGGCCGCCACTTTGTCCGTTACGGCCGCTCTGGGCCTGAGCCCCCGGACCGCATCGCCGGGCGCTTCGGTCACGGCCTACGGCGTTGGCTTCGGCGCCGGCGAGACGGTCGATATCTATTGGAACAACCCTCGGCAGTTACTTGGCACTGCGACTACGGACGCTCACGGGAGCGGCGCCTTGACCATCGCGGTCCCGCCGAACGCATCGCCCGGAATTAACGGCGTGATCGGCATTGGGCAGGACACCAAGGCCATCGGCCTTGGCAGGGTCACGGTGGAATAAACTCCGCTGACTGTCAAGCCTTCCCACCTGCCGCGCCAAGCGTGTTGCGGTTTGGCGATTGGCTTGCTTCACCGCATAACAAGGGCTTGGTGCATTTCAAGAAGGGCCGGGCGCTTCATTCGAGAATTCCTATGGATGCGAGATTGATCGGTACTCAAGGCGGTGGAATGTTTCGGATCCTGATCGTCGACGACGATCCGGCCGGTGCGCGTTTGCTCCAGGAGTTAATGAAGAATCTACAGCGGCGACACGAGTTGCACTTCGTTTGGGACGGTGTGGAAGCGCTTGAATTCCTTCGTTGCCGTGGGGCCCACCAGGATGCGCCGCGCCCGAATCTGGTTCTCCTCGACGTGAACCTGCCGCGTCTCGGCGGTTTGGAAACCTTGTCTGCAATCAAGACCGATCCCGACCTTTGGGCCATCCCGGTGATCATGCTTTCAACTTCCAATTCGGCGAGCGATATTCGAAAGAGCTACCAGGCGCATGCCAACTGCTATGTCCAAAAGCCTACGAATCTGGAGGGGTCGGTCAAGCTGATTCAGGCCGTAGAGGCTTTTTGGATGGACTTCGTACTGCTGCCCGCGTGCGACGAACAAAAACGGAACACCCGCCAACCACCAGATTCCAAAAGGGAAACCTCCCGCGCTCCGGGCTCGAAATACAATGAAACCCACACTGGCCCACCGATTGCACTCCGATCGGCGGAGGCGAGAAGCCGAGCGATGCGTACCAACGATTCGCCGAGAACAACCGAAACGGAATCCCGCAAATCCGGGTGTGACGAGCACAACCGTCTCCTGGACGAGTTTGGAATCGCGGTTCGGGAACTGATAACCCTTCATGAGCAACAGTTCCTGGCGATCGTAGAAGGTGACGACGAGTGTCATCGGTTCGATCTTTTAATCCACATGACCAATGAGAAAAAACACTTGGCGAAATATGCCTATCTGCGCCATGTGGACGAGCACGGCTGCTCGAACGTTGATGTTGACAAACCTAGAACGTGAAGTCATTACCGATAGCATGTTGAAGATTCAGTCCGTCCAGGCATCCTTGGACCAGATCGATGGATCCAAACTTCTGGACTTCGATGAGATTCACAGTTGTTTGAGGACCGCCAACAAGAGTTTTTCCGCGGCTTTGCGAACCGGCCCCTCGCAGAAAAAGCACCTGAAGCATTAGTCCCTTCCAGCCAGCAAGGCTGAAAGTTTCATTTCTTCTTTCGTGACAAGAAACCCGTAGTGTGTTCTTGGCGGCCCGAGTTGCGCCAGTGCGGCGCAGGCCATCCGGGAACAGACAACGTTGCACAGCGACACAAGGAGGTCGTTCTATGAGCGAAAGCCGGCAGTACCGAATCACGTCGCCAACGATGGCCATTTTCTCTTCCGGGGGCCAGCGATCGACCGTTACATTACCCGTGGATGCGCTTGTCACCCTTTCCGAAGAAGCGCGCGGCGGAGATCGCTTGATCGGCGTGGTGTGGAACGAAAAGGACTACTTAATGTTCGCGCAAGATCTCCGGGACCGCGCTGAGCGGGTTGGGAGAGACGCCACGAATCCTGCTTAGTTGCGTCCGGCGGCCCGGAGCGGTCGTTGCCCGGTGGCCGTTTTACAATGGAGTGCGCTGCCAAGCCGGCGTAGCTGAAGAGGTCAAACAAGAATTGCACCCGCGCAAACTGTTCATTAATGGGCACCGGGGAATTGCCGACTATCGTCCCGGATGGCGGGCCGTGCGACATCGACCGCGCCGTGGCTGCCGCGCCGCGCCAGTTTCGGGCGCAAGAGCTGGCGCGGCATGGACCCTCCAAGAATCCGGTCATCGACGCGGTTCGCGATTATGCCGGCTGGGTGCGTAAGATCTACGGTGAAACCATCCATCTGCGATCGTATGTGCTCAAGTATTTGGAGGCCAATCAAGGCGCGGAGATCGTGGCCTCCATCGATGCCAGCCTACGACAGGCCCTCCCATGCAACCTGCTCGATGAGGCGAGGCGCAGAATGTCGGCGCTCCTATTAGCGGCGCAAAGCCGCCTCAACATAATACTGGGGATCTGGAGTGATGCCTCCCGACTTTGGAACGGACCCGCCGCATGGCGACTGAAATCCAGGTCGCGGCTCGAAGACTATCTGCGGGAACATCGGCTAGTCCGTATGATCTCTGCCCGTGCGGCTCATACGAGAAGGTGAAGTTCTGCCGCCAAGCCGCGTTGGACCAGCCGTGATGCGCACGCGGCCGGACCTGCGAATAGCCAGGTGGAGATGAACGCCAAGCCCCAATTGGGGCATCCGCATCCATTCGCTGAGGATAGAATGGGAATATGATGCTCAGCGCACAGGAAGAATCGTTAATCAGTGTGGTCCGGGCACTCTCGCCGGAGGAAGCTGGGAAGGTCCTGGACTGGGCTCGTCAACTTGCCGACCTTGCGGGAGGGCGCGCGATCGAGTGGTCCGACGCCTGGAGCGACGAGGATCTCGCCGAAGCCACGGTGGCCGCTTTGCAGCGTTTCGAAGCTCAGGAGCGGGAGGACCGTTGAAGCCCGGAGACGTCGTGGTTGGCGCCTTTCCAGGCGCGCACGCAACCAAAACTCGTCCCGCCGTTGTGCTCTCGACGGAAGACTACCATCGGCATAGACCCGATGTCGTGGTAAGTCTGATCACCACCCAGGCCCCGAGGCCGTTGGCTCCCACTGACTGTGCGTTGCGTGATTGGAAGCAGGAGGGGCTGCATGCGGCATCTTATTCCAGGCTGTTTCCGGTCACCTTATCCCAGCACGAAGTCCGGTTGATCGGACGTCTCTCCGATTCGGACTGGGAGTCGGTGCGACTGTGCTTTAAGGTTGGGTTTGGCAATTGGTAGCTCCCGGCGTCAATCAACTCTAGCGAAACGACGAGGACCCAACACCCAGCACCGCCGAGCGGATGCGCAGACCGGGAATCTGCCATACGAATACAATGAAATAATGACTGCACCCGAAGAGATCAAGCCACGATTGCACCCAGGCAAGCTGTTCATCAATGGGCGGTGGGAAGAAGCGCAGCAGGGCGGCACGATCGACATCGTCAATCCGGCGACGGGCGAACTGCTGACTACAGTTCCCGATGGCCAAAGCTGCGACATCGACCGCGCCGTGGCTGCCGCGCGCGCCAGTTTCGAACGCAAGAGCTGGCGCGGGATGGACCCATCCAAGAAGGAAAAAATCCTATGGGATATTTCCGAAATCCTGCTGAAGCACCGCGAGGAACTGGCCGTTCTGGAATCCATGGAGAATGGCAAGACCGTACGTGAAGCGGGCGGCGCGGACGTGGATCCGGCCATCGACGCCTTTCGCTATTATGCCGGCTGGGTGCGCAAGATCTACGGTGAAACTATTCCGGTCGATGGCGCTTTCCTGAACTACACGCTCCGCGAGCCGGTGGGCGTGGTTGGGGGTATCGTGCCATGGAATTATCCACTGCAGATCGCCGCGTGGAAAGTGGCGCCGGCGCTGGCCTGCGGCTGTTCCGTGGTGCTGAAGCCTTCGGAATGGACGCCGCTCACCGCGCTGAAGCTGGCCGAATATTGCGCAGAGGCGGGCCTGCCCGACGGCGTTCTGAACGTGGTCACCGGTTATGGCCAGACAGCCGGCGACGCGCTGGGATTGCACATGGACGTGGACAAGATCAGCTTCACGGGTAGCATCCGCACGGCGCGGCGGCTGCTGCAGGCGTCGGGCGAATCGAACCTGAAGCGGCTCAGCCTGGAATTGGGCGGCAAGTCGCCGAACATCATTTTCCCGGATTGCGATATGGAAGCGGCGCTGAAGTCTGCGTTCTGGGGCATCTTCGCCAACAAGGGCGAGATCTGCAGTGCGGCGTCGCGGCTGCTGGTGCATGCGGACATCCACGACCGCTTCGTCGGCGAACTCGTGGCGCGCGCGCGGAAGCTCAAGGTTGGCGATCCGCTGGATAAGGGCACCCAGATGGGATCGCAGGTTTCGGGGCGGCAACTGGAGCGCATTCTGGACTACATCCAGTCCGGGAAAGATCAAGGGGCCAAGCTCGAGTGCGGCGGCGAGCGCGACGTGGAAGGCGCCAAGGCCAAGGGTTTCTTCGTCAAGCCTACGATATTTTCCGAGGTAAAGCCGGACATGAAGATCGCGCAGGAGGAGATTTTCGGCCCAGTGCTGTGCGCGCTGAAGTTTCGCGACGCCGAGGAAGCCGTGGAGATTGCCAACTGCACCATTTACGGCCTGGTTTCTGCGGTGTGGACGCGCGACATCAAGCTGGCGCATCGCATGGCGGCGGATATCAAAGCCGGCTCGGTGTGGATCAATACATACAACGGTTTTGACACTGCTTCCCCGTTCGGTGGCTATAAGCAAAGTGGCTTTGGGCGCGATTTGGGCTCGTATGCCTTGGAGCAATATACCAACATCAAGTCCGTTTGGGTGGCGCTCTGATGGATCGCGAGTCGATCCGGCGGCGGTTCGAGGACAATCACGTCAGGCGGGTCAAGCTGGGAGCGTTCGACACGGACGCCACGCTGCGCGGGAAATATATCAGCGTGGAGAAGTTCTGGTCGGCGGCCGAATCGGGCTTGAGCTTTTGCGACGTGATTTTCGGCTGGGATATCGGCGATATGCTGTACGACAACGTGAAGTTCACCGGCTGGCATACCGGTTATCCGGACGCGCACTGCCGCATCGACATGTCCAGCTACCGGCTGGTTCCGTGGGAGCCGGGAACGGCGTTCTTCCTGCTGGATTTCTGCGATGCCCAGGGCGCGCCGCTGGCCATCGCGCCACGGCAGGTGTTTCAGCGTGTCAGAGCTTGCGCGACAAACATTTTGCCGGGCTGACGCCGCTGACCCCCGGCATGTTCGGCTATAGTGTGGTGCGCGCCTCGGCCAATGCGGAGCTGGTGCTGGAGATCATGGAATTGCTCTCGGCGTTCGACGTGCCCCTGGAGGGTTTTCATACGGAAACCGGACCGGGTGTCTACGAAGCGGCCATCGCAGTCGAAGCGGGCCTGTTGGCCGCCGATCGAGCGGCGCTGTTCAAGGTTGCGGTGAAGGAGATTGCGGCGCGGCACAACCTGACCCCGACGTTTATGGCCAAATGGAATATGGCCCTTCCGGGTTCTAGCGGACACCTGCATCAAAGCCTCACCCGCACCGGGAATGGCGAGAACCCGTTTTCGAGCGAGGCCGGCATGCCCGAGCCGTTGCGGCAATACGTGGCCGGATTGGTGGCGAACATGCAGGAATTGAGCGCCATTTTCTGCCCTACCATCAATTCTTACAAGCGGACCGTTCCGGGGGCTTGGGCTCCGGTAAACGCCACCTGGGGCGTGGATAATCGTACAACGGCGGTGCGGGCGATTCCGGCTGTCGGCAAATCCGCCCGCGTGGAATTGCGTCTAACCGGCGCGGATATCAATCCGTACCTGGCGATGGCGGCATCGCTCGCCGCCGGCCTGGACGGCATTGAGCGCAAGCTGGAGCTTCCGCCACCCACCGTGAATGCTTATTCCGGAGACGCGGCGCCGCTCCCACGCACGCTAGCCGATGCGACCGGCCTATTCCGGGAGAGCCGCGTGGCGCGCGAATGGCTCGGCGAGCAGTTTGTGGATCATTACGCGAGCACCCGTGAATGGGAAGTGCGGCAATATGAGAAAGCGGTGACGGACTGGGAACTGGCGCGCTATTTTGAGTCGGTATGACCGACGGTGCGTGTCAGTTTCGTACACGCGTGTCTCACCGCCCAATGGTGGGTGGCGTGGAAATCATCGACACCAGTAAGCTAAGTAGCACCAAAATCGCGAGTCCGCCGGCAATCCACATATCAGTCTCATTCACCCCTGCACAGGGTAGTGCAATTTAGAGACCGAACATTTCACTGTCGCCGGCGCCCATCGTACTACCCGCGAATCATGCGAACCGCGTTCGATAGCGGATTCCCCTCGCCTGTTCCCGTCCCCGCGCGCGCGCCGGCTGTGGCGGGGTCTCCATCCGGTGCCTGTTGCTCCTGCCCTTCCCCGGGCGCCAGAAACAGATTCGTCTGCACGCCGTGCTGGCGCGTATACAGATCGTAATACCTGCCGTGCAACGCGTACAGCGAGTCGTGCTGCCCACGCTCTACGATGCGCCCACCCTCGACGACCAGTATCTGGTCCGCCCGCCGAATGGTAGACAGACGGTGCGCGATCACGAACGTAGTGCGGCCCTTCATGAGGTACGAAAGGCCCTCCTGAATAAGGGCTTCCGACTCGGAGTCCAGGCTGGAAGTGGCTTCGTCCAGAATCAGAATGGCCGGGTCGGCCAGAATGGCGCGCGCGATGGAGACTCGCTGCCGCTGGCCGCCCGATAACTTAACGCCGCGCTCGCCAACCACCGTGTCGTAGGTCTTCTCGAACGTCTCGGCGAATTCATCCACGCGCGCAATGCGGCAGGCTTCGCGGATCTGCGCTTCGGTGGCGTGGGGGCGCGAGAAGGCCACGTTCTCGCGGATGGTGCCGTCGAACAGAAATGTGTCCTGCAGCACCACGCCAAGCTGCGTCCGATAGGAGTCCAGCCGGATGGTGGAAAGGTCCACGCCGTCCACGAAGATGGCGCCCTCCCTCGGCGTGTAGAACGCCGCGATGAGTCCGATAATGGTGGACTTGCCGGAGCCGGAGGGGCCCACCAGCGCAGTCACGGTGTCCGGCGCTGCGCGAAAGGAGACATCGTGCAGCACGGTCTTGCCTGCGTCGTAGGCGAACGTGACATGGTCGAAGACCACTTCGCCCTGGATGCGTCCGGCGCGCACGTGGCGGCGCGGGTCTTCGTCCTCGGGACGCTCGCGCAGCACTTCGCGCGTGCGCTCCAGGCCGGCCAGCGCTTCGCTGATCTGGGTTCCGATGCCCACGATTTGGAAAACCGGTCCGATCAAAAACGCCAGCAACATAATGAAGGTGAAGTAATCGCCCAGCGTCAGCGTATGCGCCATAATCTGGCGCGCGCCCAGATACATCACCAGCGCGCCCAGTATGCCCATCATGAGCGTGGCGCCGAAGCTCATCATCGATGTGGACGTGAGGCTCTTCATCACGTTATCCAACAGGCGCTGCACGCCGCCGGAGAACACTTCCGCCTCCGCGGCCTCGGCGTGATAGCCTTTCACCACGCGCACGCCGCCCAGCGATTCGGTGAGACGTCCCGTAACTTCCGCGTTGATCTTGCCGCGCTCACGGAAGATGGGACGCAGCACGCTGAAGGCTTTGCCCAGCGGCAAACCGAAGCCGATGATCGCGCCCAAGGCCACGCCGGTCATCGACGGGCTGAGCCACAACAAGTAAGCCAGGGCCAGCACGGCGCTCAGCAACCCTCCCACGAATTCCACCAGGCCGGTGCCGATTAGGTTGCGCACGCCTTCCACGTCGCTCATGATGCGCGAGACCAGCATGCCGCTTTTGTTTGAGTCGTAGTAGGAAACCGGCAGGCGGCCGACGTGCCCTTGCACTTTGCGCCGCAATTCGGCTATCAGGCGTTGTGCGGCTTTGGACAGAAGTTGCGTCAGGCCGAACGACGTAATGCCTTGGATGGCGGTGGCGCCCACCACGGCCAGGACCAGCCACCGCAGTAGGTCGTAGTGGCGTTTGCCGATGATATCGTCGACCAGGATTTTGGTGGAGAGGGGCAGGAAGAGCCCCGAGACGCGGTTGATGGCCATCAGCAGCATGCCGAAAGCCAGCAAGCCGCGCCGCGGCCGCACCAATTCCATGATGTCGGGCAGCAGCGCGCGGAGGCGTTCGGACTTGGGTAGCTTGGGCAGGTCGGTGGGCACTTAACTATCAGTTTCGCACGCCACGCCCAGCCGAAAAAGTACAATCGGCGATTACCGCGCACATCCGGAGCCGCATTTGCCCAAGTGGCCGGTGCTATAGAGCTTCAACCATCCCGATCGAATCCTGCCAGCGGAATTCCAAAAATCACTTAGAAATTTTTCTGTTGACGGATGGTGGCAACCCGATTTATACTGCGAAAATAGTAAGCTTCTGCTATATAGCTTTGGCAAGTGGGGTTTTTGCGGGCAGATGTGTGCGATATGGCACTTTCGCCTGCTGGGTTTGGGGCCGGAGAGGTTCGCGCCTCTCCTCAACAATTGGGAGGAATTCATGGAACTACGAAAACTGCCGCTTAACCGCAGGCTGTGGGCCTGTGTCCTGTTAATCTGCGCTCTGGCTTGTTCCGCTTGGGGGCAGCAGGTAGCGGCAACCATTACCGGACGGATCACGGATCCATCGGGCGCCGCAGTTTCGGGCGCCAAGGTTGCGGCTACGTCCGTGGAACGTGGGGTCGTGTATCCCACGGTCACCAATGCGGAAGGCTATTATAACCTGCCGAATCTGCCTATCGGCGCGTACAACGTAAGAGTGGAGAACCCTGGTTTCCAGACGGCCACGCAGTCCAACGTCACACTGGAAATGAATCAGGTGGCCAAGATGGACTTCCAGCTTGTGGTCGGCAACGTCCAGACCACCGTCGAGGTGACCACCGCCGCTCCGGTACTGCAGACGGAGGAAACCTTGCTCGGGCAAGTGATCGACTCGCGTACCGATACCACGCTGCCGCTGGCGACCCGCAATTACGTGCAGTTGACGCTGCTGGCGCCCGGCACCGTGCATCCCGACCCCTCCACGTTTCAGAGCGGCCTCACCACATCCAGCAGCGGGCGCCCTTATGTGAACGGCAACCGCGAACAGGCCAACAATTTCATGCTGGACGGCATGGACAATAACCAGGTGTCCGATAACCTGGTCGGCTACGCGCCTAGCGTAGACGCCATCCAGGAATTTAACGAGATCACGCAGAATGCGCCGGCCGAGTTCGGCAACTACATGGGCGGCATCGTGAACACGTCCATCAAGACCGGCACCAATGGATTCCACGGCGACGCCTTTGAGTTCTTCCGCAACGATGTGCTGAATTCCAATCTGTGGCAGAACAACTTCGAAGGCGCCGCGAAGGCCAAATTGCGCTGGAACGAATTCGGCGGAACGCTGGGCGGCCCCATCAAGCGCGACAAGCTCTTTTTCTTTGTCGACTATCAGGGTCAGCGCTTTGATACGCCGACCAGCTTCAGTGCGCAGAGCCTGCTTACGGCGGCAGAGCGCGGCGGCGACTTTTCGGCCATGCTGCAAGGTTCGACTCCGATTCAGCTCTATAATCCGTTCGCCGTTTCCGGCGGCCAGCGGCAGCCGTTCCCGGGAAACATCATTCCGGCCACACTCCTCGATCCCGTGGCGCAGAAAATCGTCGGCGATACCAGCGTTTACCCGCTGCCTACGGGCCCCGGATTGGTGAACAACTTTCTGGAGGCGAATCATACCGATATTAACGGCGACCAGGGCGATGCCCGCGTGGACTGGAATGCGTCCGACAAGGACCGTATTTTTGGCCGGTATTCCCAGAGCATGATTACGAATCCCGCCACCAACAACTTGCCGATCGATTACAACTCCTTCAACAACTATCCTGTGCACACGGGCGTTGTGGATTGGGTCCACACGGCCACCCCTTCGATCGTCAACGACGCCAGGGCCGGCGTGAATTACGTGTTTATCAACAATGGGGCGGCCGGCAACGGGACCGGCAATTTGAACACCACCGTAGGTCTGCCTGGAATTCCCTCAAGCATCCTCCCGTCCATGGGCTTCTCGGGTGGTTACGCCTCCGGCATCGGCAACGCGGACGTTTACCAGCTCTTCGCCGACACGGTGATTCAGCTTGAAGACACCATGTCGATCACCCGCGGCAAGCACATCTTCCATCTTGGTTTCCAAGCTTGGCGTGAGCGCATCGATACCTTCTACTCCGGCAACAATGGCGAAGCTGGAACGTTCACCTTCGATGGCCGCTATACCGCCGGACCCGCATCCGTCAACGCTACGGCCGGCGCGGGCAGTGGCGCCGGCGAGGCCGACTTCCTGCTGGGACTGGCTTCCCAAGTCGGCGGCGGCGTCAATGGCGGCACTTGGGGCCAGCGCTCCACGGTTTTCGGCGCCTTCTTCCAGGACGATTGGCATGTGCTGCCCAACCTCACCCTGAACTTGGGCGTGCGTTGGGAGCTGCACACCCCGTGGTGTGAAGTGGACAATCGGCAGGTCAACTTCGGATTGTTCTCGGGTACTGTCGAATACGCAGGCCAGGACGGAAATAGCTGCGCGCTGTATAACCAATACAACGGCATCACCAACTTCCAGCCGCGCCTCGGCATTGCCTGGAATGTGATGAAGCACACCGTGATTCGTTCGGCGTACACTCTATCGAACTATCTGGAGGGGACCGGAACCAACCTGCGCTTGCCGATCAACCCCCCGTTTGCGCACGAAGTGAGCGCGAACTACACGTCGCTGTCTCTCCCCACCACTACTCTGAGCGAGGGACTCACGCCGCTGACCTCTTCGGCCAATCCATTCGAGGATGCCACATTGCGCGTCTGGGATCCGAATGTCCGCCCAGCCGTGGCCAACCAGTGGAATTTTACCATCCAGCAGCAGTTGGGCAATTCCACTACTCTGCAAGCCGGTTACGTTGGCCAAAAAACAACCCACCTGATGGTGCCGATGCCTTACTTCCAATCGCAACTGTTGTCCAACGGCACGGTTGTGGGCAGCCCTTACCTGGCGGGTAACCCGTACGTCTATGACGCCATCAGTCAAATCTCCGGTACAGCATCGAATGGCAATCAGAGTTACAACGCCCTTCAGGCTGTTTTGGCGAAGCGGCTGAGCGAAGGCCTTGAGTATCAGGTAGCCTATACCTATTCGAAGTGCATGACGGACTCGAGCGGCTACTACGGCTCCTGGGGCGGCGCCGCCTACCCGACTTCGCCGTACTTCCAGAACCTGTACGACCAGCGCGCTGAATGGGGTCCTTGTTACTATAACTCCACTCAAGTGCTGACCAGCTATGTCACCTATGACTTGCCCCTCGGCCACGATCGTAAATTTGGCAAGGATATGAACCCGGTGCTGAATGCGATCGTGGGCGACTGGCAGGTAAATACGATTCTCTCCCTGCATACCGGTTTCCCGCTGACCATCTCGGCTGGGGATGCTTCCGGCACCAACTCTCGCGGATCTCGCGCGAACTGCCTGGCCCCAGCCCAAATCTACGGCGAGCAGAACTCGCCTCTAGGCGGCTATCAATGGTTCAATGCGGCCGACTTCGGGCCGGAGGACCCTGGCTCGTTTGGCACTTGCGGTGTAGCAACCGTGCGCGGTCCGGGCTTGCGCACTGTGGACGCCAGCGCAGCCAAGTTCTTCAACATGAGCGAACGCTTCAAGCTGGAATTCCGGGGCGAAGCCATCAACCTCTTCAACACGCCAATACTGAATGCGCCCAACACGGGCGTTGGCAGTACTCTCGGCCTGCTTCAGGGCGCGGGAGGCGCTTCCGGAGTTTTCGGCCGGCAGATCCAGTTCGCTTTGAAGTTCCATTATTGACCGTCTAGCAAGATATCGCCCCTGACGGGCGCGGCGGATTGCAGCCGTGACCGTCAGGGGCTTTTTTTGTTGCTTTGCTGTATGGGTTACCATTGAATTTGATGTCACGAGTATGCATCGCGGCGATTTTGCTCGCCTGTATCGCCTTCGCCGCCGACGCCCCCCGCAAAACCGCCCCCGCCGACCCATCCACAACTGCCCGCCACGCCACGCAACTTGCTGAAAGCGGCCATTGCGACCAGGCCCTCACACTCCTAACGAAGTCGGTCCCGCACTTGCCCAACGGCGATCTCGAAAAAACCGTGGGACTCGATGGCATAAAATGCGCCATGACCATGAACCAGATGGATGCGGCTGCGGATTTTGTGCGCATCCTGCTGCGCGACTTCCCCAAGGATCCGCAGGTGCTCTACGTCGCCGCGCACGTCTACTCCGATCTCTCCATCCGTGCCTCGCAGACGCTCCTGTACACCGCGCCGGGATCTTACCAGGTGCACCAGCTCAACGCGGAAGCTCTGGAGATGCAGGGCAAGTGGGACGATGCCGCCGCCGAATACCGTCAAGTGCTCCAGCAGAATCCGAAGTTGCCCGGCATGCATTACCGCCTGGGCCGGATCGTCCTCTCGAAGCCGCCGACCGCCGCTTCGAACGCAGAGGCCCGCAAGGAGTTTCAAGCTGAGCTGGAGATCGATCCATCCAACGCGGGCGCCGAGTACGTGTTGGGGGAACTGGCGCGCCAGGACCGGAATTATGTCGACGCCATCGCGCATTTCGGCGCCGCCACGAAACTGGACCGCACTTTTGCCGACGCATTCATCGGCCTGGGCCGCTCTCTGGTTGCCGATGGCAAGGTCGCCGAAGCGCAGGCGTCGCTCGAAACCGCTGTTAAGCTGCAGCCCGGAAATGCCGCGGCGCATTACCATCTGGGTGTGGTCTACCAGCGGACTGGACGCAAGGACGATGCCGCGCGTGAATTCGCCCTGCGCAAAGAGATCTCCGATAAGAATCGTCAGTTAGCCGACGATGTGCACGCCGGCATTGTAGGCCCGCAAGAGCCGGAACCCTAGCATGGTAGGGCGGGCAATCTTGACCGCGGCCGCGGCCGTCGCCCTCCTGTCAGCCGCCTCCCCAGTGCAGTTCACCGACATCGCCGAAGCGGCGCACATCGGCTTCGTGCATTACAAAGGGAGCAAGGGAGTTTCCACTATTTTGGAAGAAGCCGGCCCCGGCGTGTGCGTGGCCGATTACGATGGCGACGGCTGGCAGGACATCTACTTCGTGAACGGGCGCGACCTCTACGGCCGCGGCATCGCGGCGCGCAACGCGCTTTACCATAACAACGGCGACGGCACTTTCACCGACGTAACGGAAAAGTCGGGTGTGCCCGGCAGCGGCTACGGCTTGGGGTGCGTGTGGGGCGACTACGACAACGATGGGTTTCCGGATCTTTACGTAACGCAGTACGGTAAGAATGTTTTGTACCATAACAACGGCGACGGAACCTTCTCCGATGTGACGGACAAAGCCGGCGTGGGCGGCCTGGAATTCGGGACGCTCTTCCACACGGGCGCCACGTTCTTCGACTATGACCGCGACGGGTATTTGGATCTCTACGTGGGCGGCTATGCGAACTTCGGGCCTAATAGCCAGCGCTACTGTAACATCGGAGCCGGTATGCCTTCCAGTTGCCGTCCCATGGTCTATGGCGGAACGCCCGCGATGCTCTATCGCAACAACCGCAACGGCACATTCACCAATGTCACTAAGAAGGCGGGAATCTATCAGCCTAACGGACTCAATCTTTCAGTGGGCGCGGCGGACTATGACAACGACGGCTGGCCGGACCTGTTCGTGGCCAACGATGGACTGGAAGCTTTTCTTTATCACAACGAGCACAACGGCACATTCAAGGAGATTGCCGTGCCCAGCGGCATGGCCCTGACGGGCGACGGCGGCACCATGGCCGCCATGTGCATCTCGCTGGGCGACTACGATAACAACGGCACCCTGGACCTCTATGTCTCCGATTTTCAGTTGGCGTCCGACCACATCTGGCGCAACGATGGCAAGGGTTTTTTTGAAGAGGTCAGCGGCTTAGTGGGCATAACCGCGCCCACCAAGCATGTTTTGAGCTTTGGCGGCGGTTTCTTCGACATGGATAACGACGGCTGGCTGGACCTGTTCATCGCCAACGGGCACGTGTACGAAGGCGTGGAGAAGGTCTTTCCGGATACGACTTATAAGCAGATCAATTCGCTGTTTCATAACAACGGCGCCGGCAAATTCATCGACGTGACTCGTGAAGCTGGCAGCGGCTTTACCACTCCGCACGCCGGACGCGGCGCCGCTTTTGCGGATTTCGATAATGACGGCAATGTGGATATCGTGGTCGGAAACAACGACGATCCACCCCTGCTGCTGCATAACAGCGGCGCCGTCGGCAATCACTTCGTGAATTTCAAGCTGATCGGGAAGAAGAGCAATCGCGACGCATTGGGGGCCCGCTTGCGCCTCCAGGCTGCCGGTATTTCGCAAATCCGTGAAATCGCGGCGGGCGGCAGTTACCTTTCGCAAAGCGACTTACGCGCGAATTTCGGCCTAGGCCGCGCCACTAAGGCCGACACCCTGGAGATTCAGTGGCCCAGCGGTCTGCGTCAGACCTTCCGGGATATCGCCGCCGATGCGTTCTATGTCGTCGAAGAGGGTAAGGATCAGCTTGCAGTCCGGAAATTCACCCGTTCCGCACGGCCCTAGCGAGAGGGATCGGCTACTCCAGCCGGCGGACCTCGGGTATTGCGTCTCGCGGCGACGGTGTGCAGTGCGGCGGCAACGGAGCGTTTGGACGGCTCCAGTCGAAGAAGGTGGCGGCCGCCGCCGAAATCTTTCCGTCGATATCCGGCGCCCGGCGATAGGTTTGATTCTCGTCCACGGCTCGCCGCTGAGGCCCAGTATCCAAGTTTCAATGCTCCACTTTGGTATCAGGTGGGCGATCCTGTCACCGGCAGTCCGGGCAGCCAGTTCGCGAAACTGCTGTTGACGTCGAACGACGCGGCCATCGTCGGCATCGATCGCCACCACAAGCGCCGTCATGGCGCGAGCCGATCTCGAACGGTACTCCGTGACGACCCCGGCGTACCGATCAAGCACCCACTGCGCTCCCGACCCTCTCCCGGCCGGCAGCGGTTCAAATCGGATCGCATGCGTGGAGTATCCAACCCGGTACAGATAACGGCGAACAAATCGCTGCTTGCGCTCGTCCTCGACCAAGCCGATCACAAACGAGGATCTACGCATGCTCCCAGCCGCGAGCGACCATTTCGGCTGGTGTCAGCATGCTCTCCGGTTCGCCGTGGAATTCTACGACGCGAACCGGTCCGAGGCCGTCTCGGACAAACCGGACGCCGAAGGAGGGGGCCCATTGATTGATGATTTCAGGATGATGGGAGATGATGAAAATCTGTCCGCCGCTATCCTCGACCGCGTCTTCAATAGTAGCGCATAGACTCCCACTGCCGGCGAAGTCGCCATCGATGTTGGCGAGCGCAACTCGTCTAATCCGGATAACGCTCCCCAGCCCGCACAATCCGTATCTGGTGGTCGGTGAACTGGCGATGCGCCCCAGGCAATTCGATCTTCGGCATGTGGCAGTTGCTGCAATCGTGTTTAGCCACCGGGCAGGTCTTCCGGCTCACTCCGTGACACGCCAGACATTTCGTATCGTAATGCGCCGCGCCCACCACAAACTCTTCGTGCGGGTTGTGACACGCCGTGCAGCGGATGCGCTTGTCGTCGGCGTCGTAACACTTGCTATTAGTAAGCCTATAGGGCTGGAAGCGCACATTGGCGATGTTATGCGGCCCGTGCGCCGCAATGTCCGCCCAAGTGCGATGGCAGCGTCCGCAGAAGTCGTTGGTTTCCTCCGCGGTCATATCGGCGAGATGCGGCATCGCCGCGTTCCTGGCGTCGCCGGCCGTCACCGCCTCCATATGATGCTGCGCCTGCGCATGACAGTTCTCGCAGTGTACGCCGGCTTTAAGATCCTCGGGGTGAAAAGTGTTGCCATGCACCGCGGCCGTTGAGTGACACCCGAAGCAAGCCGCCACATCCTCGCGCGGCATTTCCCGGCCGGCCGCTTGGATCAGATCTTTGGGCATGCTCCCGAACGCGCCGAACGTGACGTCCAGACCGTCGATCGCCTTGTAAAAGCTGACGCGGCTCTCGTAGAAAATACCCCCGCGCTCGAATACATAGGTCTGGCCGGCAGCTCCCAGCCCGAAGGCCCAGCCGATCGGCACCGTGAGGGTATCGGTTCCGTCCGTCACGCTATAGATGCTCCGGTCGCCCTGGCGCGTGATGGTGTAGGAATAGCGTCCGTATTGAAAGGTGAGCCGAGGGTGCTCGCGCAGGATGCCGCAGTTCTGCACCAGTTCCAGCGCATGCCCCATCGACGTACCGGGCTGGCTCAGCGCCTCGGTTTTATGACAACTGGCGCAAGTCGTGGAGACCGCCCCGGGATAGAGAAGTAAGAGGACCGCCGTGCCGATCATAAACGCTTACGTCATTGTACGCGCAGCGCGATCATCCGGCTGGCGGTAGACCCGCCTTGGCGCGCCGTGACCCTGATTTCGTACTCGCCTGGCGCGGGCTGAATGCTGCTCATGAAAGGGATGGCGCCAGTCTGATCGGGAGGCGGCAGCGCGGGCGAGGCGCTCGAAACCACCTTCCCATCCTGTAGAACTTCGATTGAAATCCGCGGCGCGTCGCTGGTTTGGGCCGGATAAACCACCATGTAAAGCGGAATATCGATCCCGGCCGGATACACTCCGTCAAGCGACGGCGTTACCTTGCCGCCGTCGAAGTGCAACGGGTCGGCGGGATTCCGGCCGCCGTCCACGGGCACGTTGAAAGGATCGACGCGCCGCACCGGTACGGGGTCGCTTAACCCAATTCCAGGCTGATCGGATACCACCAGGACCGCCCGCTTCGCGCTCGCCGCGCCATTTTCCCTGTCTACCACGGCAGTCTCCAGCGTATATCGGCCGGGCGCCAGCAGTATGGGTTGTTCGAACGTCAGATCGCCGCGCGTGAACGCATCGAACTTTTCCGCCGGAATATCGTTGGCCAAATCCCGGCTCACTTTCGCGGCTACCTGGCCGTCGGCATCCTTCACCAGCGCCAGAAGGGAAATATGCGAGCGCAGCTTAGCGGTTTGCTTGTTCTCGAGGTACGACAGATTCTGCAGCGGCACCTGGAAGACGATGGAATACTGCACAGCGGTGCGCGCGGCGCGGAATGGCACAGCCTGCGCGCGATAGGCCAGGGCCGTCGGCTGGGGCTTGGCGTTCATGGCATTGAGCGCGGCCATTTCAAAGGGCTGCAAGACCTCGCCGGCCAGCAGCGGCAACGCAAAATATCCGGTGCGCGTGTGTACCTGGGCGCCCGGCCGCTTCACCTGCACTTCGATCTTGCGGAAGTGTCCGTCGTAATTCTGCGACGTGGGGACGTAGCTCAGCTCATAGTGCGCGCGCACATCTTCCATTACCCGATGCATGGACGCGGCGGTGTCGTTGGTATTGGCGATCAGAAAGCCGCCTGTAGACTCCGCCAGTTCCGCCATGGTTGCCTGCGGGTTGGCGTGCAAGCTCATATTGACCGTCTCGTCCTGCTTGAACATGTCGACGGCCGCATCGCCGGATGCCGACATGCTCTGGCCTTGGCTGATCCGCGCGGAGGTACCCAGCAAATCGGCGCCGGCCTGCACGGGCGCTTGGACCGACAGACCCGTGACATCCACGCAATAGATGCTCACGTTGGCGCGGTTGGCAGCGCCAATGATGGCGCGGAACATGTTCTCGACCTGCCACGGGACCACCAAGCCTTCGGAAAGCAGCAGCACCGTCTTGCGGCCCGGCAGCGCGGCCTGTGCCTGGACTAGCGATAGCAGCCCATCGAGCGAACGCCAGCCGGCCCCGTAATTGACCATTTCCATTTGCTTCCAGACGAGCCGGGCCAGCGCCATCTGCCCTTGCGAAGACATGCCGGCGGATTCGGCGCCCTGGGTGGCCGCGCCGGCGCTCTGGAACGGATCGGCGCCGCCGGCGGGGCCGATGGTAACGCCGGCCTGGCTGCCGGAGATTTCGACCGCCAGATTATTGAGCACGTTTTCGGAATCTTTTCGGAATTCAGTATAGTTGCCGGTGGTGGCGCGCGCGATCGCCTGGCGCAGCAGATCCTGGTTGTTGGTATACGGTTGCAGTGCATTCAACCGGAAATCCAGGCTGAAGATGCCGCCGTAAGTGTTGGAACGGAATTCGTTGGCGAGGAATTCGGCGGCGGCCTGCTGCGCGAACAGGCGGCTGCGCGGTCCCATACGCTCGAAGACGATGGTGACGATGTTGAGATTGTGGAGTGGGTTGAGCGCGGGACCGTTTACCGCGGATGCCCCACCGGGACCAGTCTTTGCGCCCGGCGGCCGCTCATCGGAATCGCTATCGGTGAAACGGAAGGTCTGCAGCTTCTGAGGAACGCCATCCTCCAGCACGCGGATCTCTTCCGGTTTCAGATTGCGGATCAGCCGCTCTTTCTTGTCCCGGACCACGGCGTCCAACAGCACTTCCTGGGTGCCGCTGCGGATTATGGGGAGGTTCGCCTCCTGGGCCGCCAGCGGCATGCAGGCGAGGCCGGCGCAGACGAGCGATAAGGCGCGCATGAGGTCCCTTACTAAGAGTACGACAAAAGAACGCCGGGCAGCTTGTGGGGCGGGAATCCTGTCGCCATGCATATTTAAATAATCCACATTCCCTATCAACGCGAGTGCCACGCTGAAGACGCTATGCAGCTTCTGCGCCCGAAGCGCGAGCCGGCAGTGGCCTGCGGGCGCGGGCGCGACTCCGACGAGTCCAGAATTCCTAGAAAGCGGAAGCCAAAATGGAAATTCCGGTCTAAAGCATGGCTGTGCCGGGTCTAGGCGATAAATCCATCGAGATCTAAGCAGCCTTCCCTATTGGCGTCTGTGGCCTTGCGTCCGATACTCGGATGAGCATGCAATCGACGTTAGGGGGCGTGTTAATTTTCATGGGAGACAACCCGAGATCGCTCCACTTGGCCATCCTTCGCAAGCTCAGGGCCCTTCGCAAGCGTAAAGACGCGTTAAATACAGTTATCGATGGCTTAAGTACCGGCAAAGGAAAACTCTGAAAACGAGGGGCCATTAGCGATCGAATCCAGGTCTACGACGATCGCCACCCCGCACTGCCGGTTGAAAGATATTGAGAGAGAGAACTGGAAGCAATTGTCCGTTGCCAAGCCGCGAAATGAATCACCCTGCCGCCCCCCGGGAGTTTCAGTTTGAACCGACCGTCTCAATCGGAGGTAGGCGATGCACAAGGTGAGCACTTGTGTTCGGATCTGGTTTCGCTGACCCTTTCGACGGGCGAGACCATCATATGCAATCTGGAGAGGATTTCCGCTTCCGGTTGCCACATCACGCTGGAGAAGCGAGTCGCTCCGGCATCCGTTATTGCGCTGCAATGCTTGGATTGCCCGAAGGGGGATGCCCGGTGTATCCAATGCCGCATGACCGGAGTCATAATGTCCCAACTCGACGATGCACCACTCGGTATTCTGGCCGCCGTTGAATTCACCAACGGCGCCTGGTGTAAAGAGAGGTGGCAGCCCAGGCACCTGACCGACCTGGCTTCACTCAAACCAAAGCGCCCGGAGCGCGCAGAAAACCAGCACGCCAAGGCGGAGCGTCAGGCCCGGAAGCCTCCGGCCGACGGCGAAACGCGATAGCGGTCTAGGGAACGGGGAGAGACAATCATCCCAGCGATGCTGTGCGGACACACAGGATGACACGAATTTGGTTTTCCGTTTTGGAGCGCACCGTGCGCGTGGGCATCTTCGCGCACGCTATTTGCCGGCTTTGCCGCAATCCCATTTAACTAATCCATTTGGCGGACCTCGTATATGCGAACAGCGACAGGAGCTATTGCACTACTCGTTTTGATGGGAGCGGCACAAGCCAGGAAAAAAGCACAGCCAACACTTTCCGACCGCTATCAAACGGCGGCCTGTGCCGTGGTTCAGATCACGAGCGGCCAGGAGGCCGGAACCGGTTTTTTTGTTTCACCGGACGGAGACGTGGTGACCGCGGCGCATGTGGCTCTGGACCGAACGTTCTCGGAGCCGGAACCGGGAAAGATTCAAATGGATGTGGACTACAAGCCGGGACTCCAAATCCATGGCATTAGCGGCGACGTGAAGCCCTTGACGCACCTTCCTAAGCTTTCGCCCGCAGACGGTTTACGGGCGCGTTCGGATCTTGCGATTCTAAAGACAGGGCTTCCGACGCCCTGTTTCCTGAAACTTGGAGGGCATACGGCGGGCGTTGCGATAGGGCAGCATTTGATCGCGGTGGGATTCCCCGAATCAGCCGCGGACCGCGCCCTCTATGAGGGAATCGCAAGTGCGCGATATAAGCACCTGCCGCTTGCAATGGCGATTGTCAACGGAAAGCCGATCTATCCGGACTACGACGTGCTGCGAATCCAAATGCCGCTCACGCCGGGCGTGTCTGGCGGCCCCGTGATTGCAGACGACGGCGACATCGTTGGAGTCATGGTCGAGAACCCCACGGAGTGGTTTGACGACCTGAACAAGTTGATTGCGTATGAGCAAATCAGGAGCGACGGATGCGGCGCTCCGCAGTCGGATTTGTCGAGTATGGTGGCGAAATTGGCCTGGGTTGTGCGGGACTTTGTGAGTTCCGGAGCCGGATTGGCGGTGCCAACTTCTTATCTTGACGTGGAGGAACAGAAGCCGGCGGAAATGCAGAGATGAACCGAAAAAGCCGCGCGAGGACGGGCGGGGAAGCGCACGCCTCCAGCGCCAGTCGCTCGGGCGGGGCGATCGCTTCGAACGGCGTGCGCGCCGGAACGATCCCGGCCCGTCACACTTGTGGGTCATTGGTCGCGCAGGGCCACCATAGGGTCTATCTGGGTTGCCGAGCGCGCGGGCAGGTAACAGGCCAATAAGGCCACCAACGCCAGCACGAGGCTGGCGGAGGCCAGGCTCACCGGATCGGCGGCGCTCAGGCCGAACAGTAATCGCGACAACACGCGGCCCAGCAGCAGGCAGACGCACAGGCCGACCGCGATCCCGTAGCAGACGAGCGCCATGCCGTCGCGCAAAATGACCCGTAAGACAGCGGCGCGCGATGCGCCCAGTGCCATGCGCAGCCCGATCTCTTTGCGGCGGCGAGTCACAGAGTAGGCCATCACGCCGTATAAACCGACACTGGCCAGCAGCAGCGCGAGCGCGCCGAAAACGCCCAGCAGGGCGACACCCACACGCGGCCCAAAAAGAATCTGCTCGATCAACTTCGCGCCGGTGCGGACGTCGCTGATTTGGATGTTGGGATCCACTTCGCGGATCTGGCGTTGCACGGCGGGCAGCACGGCCGCGGGGTCGCCGTGGCTGCGGACATACAGGACCATGCCGCCGAGGAAATTCTGCCGCAGCGGAAGATAGACGCACGGCTGGGGCGCTTCGCCGAGGGTCGTGTAATTTGCGTTCATCACGATGCCCACGACCTGCCGGGGCGTTGGTTCGCCGGCCAATCGGAGACGATGTCCGAGGGCGCCGCCGCCCGGCCAGCGCGCATGGGCGAGGGCTTGGTTGATCATGGCGACGGGGAGCGATGCATCGTCGTCGGAGTCGCCGAAGGAGCGCCCTTCCGCCAAAGCGATGCCTACGGCACTCAAATAGTCCGAGTCGACTGTGAGCACCACGGAGGGGATGCCGTTGGAATTCCGCCGCGGCTCCTGGCCTTCGATGGATACGGAACGGGAAGGTGTATTCCAGAACGGGAGTCCCGAGGCCCAGGAGGCCGCGGCGATGCCCGGCAGATTAGCGACACGCTGGCGCGCCGCGCGATAGAACTCCTTCACGCGCGCGTCGCCGTAGCCGGCCTGGGCCGGGTTCATCATGAGCAGCGCCAGGCGATTGCTGGGGAAGCCGGGATCGATGCTATAAGCCCGCTGGATGCTGCGGAAGAACAGCGTGGCGGTGACCAGGCAGACCAACGAGAAAGCCACTTGGCCGACCAGCAGCAAGTTCGCGAAGCTCACTGTGCGGCGGCTTTGCCCAGCGGCTCCGCCTTCCTTCAGACCAGTGAGCACATCGGTCTTGGATGCCCCCCACGCGGGAGCCAAGCCAAACAGGAACGCAGTAGCGAGCGAGATGGCCAAGGAGGCCAGTATCACGGCGCTGTCGAGCCTTGGGGAGGTCATGTTCCCGGCGACTTCGGGCGGAACGAACGACCACACGAAGCGGCATCCGGCATAACCGATACCGACGCCCACCAGGAAGCCGAGCAAGCTGAGCAGCACGCTTTCGGTGAGCAATTGACGGATGAGCCGGCCGCGGCCCGCGCCGATAGCCAGGCGCACGGCGATTTCCCTGCACCGCGCCGCGGCCCGCGCCAGCAGCAGGTTGGCGACGTTGGCGCTCGCGATGGCCAGGATGAGCGCGACGATGACCAGCAGAACGGCAGTTCCGAAAACGAATCCGCCGGCGCCGCCTCCGTTTGAATAGAGCTCGTCGGTGATGGGCCGCACCGCGATGCCATGCGCTTCGTTGGTAGCTGGGAATTCGCGTTCTAGCGCCGCCGCGATGGTATCGAGATCGGCCTGCGCCCGCGGGAGTGTGGCGCCGGACGTAAGGCGTCCAACGGCATGGAAAAGCGGCTTGCCGCGATCCGACAGCGCGTTGCGGAATTCGGCGGGAAAGGCGCGCTCACACATGGTGGCGGGGAGCCAGACATCCGGTCCGAAAACCGCGCTGACGCCCAGGAAGCCGGGGGGAGCCACTCCGACGACGGTGAATGCGGCATTGTTGAGTTCCAGGATGCGGCCGATGGCTGACGGGTTTCCGCCGAAGCGGGCCTTCCAAGCGTTGTAGCTGAGCACCGCGACCGGCGCGGAACCGGGTTGGCTGTCTTCGGCGAGGGTGAAGAAGCGGCCAATGGCGGGGGTGATGCCGAGGGTTTCGAAGTAACGCTGGGTAACGAACTCGCCGAATACGCGGTCCGGGCGGGCGTCGGTACGGGGCGTCATGACCGTCATGACTAAGGGCGGAGTAAAGGCGGCGAGAGCGCTGAAGCTCGCCTGATGTTCCGCATAGTCCGCGAAGTTGGCATAGGCGAGCGGGAGGCGGGCGGCGGGCTTCGCGGTTTTGGCGCCCGTGTCGTAGAGCGCCGCCAGACGCGACGGATCGGCGGCGGGCAGCGGATGCAGCAGCAGCGTGTTGACGATGGTGAATACGGTGGTGTTTGCGCCGATGCCCAGACCCAGCGTGAGCACGGCGAAAGCGGTAAAGATAGGGGCTTTTCGCATGCCGCGCCATCCGTAGCGGAGGTCGCGGAGCAGGCCAGTCCCACTACGCGCAGGCCACAAATTGTTGTTCATGAGAATCATTCTATCATTGAATAATAATTATGTGCAATAGTGAGCCTATGAAGCCATCGAATGAACGGGCGCTGGGGGCGCCGCGCGGCGGCCCTCCCGGCGGTCCGCCGGCCGCTTTTCTGCTCGCCCAAGTGGGAGCGCATGCGGCCTCGCAGTTTGCCGCGCGGCTGGCGGCGCTGGAACTCATGCCGCCGCATGCCGGGATTCTGCGGATACTAGGAGCGCAGCCGGCAATTACGCAGCAAGCGCTGGCCGGCGCGCTGGGGACCCAGCCGAGCCGGTTGGTAGCGCTGGTGGACGAACTCGAGGCGCGCGGTCTGGTCGAACGGCGCGAGAATCCGGACGACCGGCGTAGGTACGACTTGCATTTGACGGCTAAGGGCCGCGCGATGCTGGAGGCTGTGGGGCGTGTGGGGCGTGAACATCAGCAGGCGATGTTGGCGGCGCTTAACGAGAATGAACAGCGGCAGCTCGGGGGGTTGCTGCGGCGGGTGGCGGACCAGCAAGGGCTGGTACCGGGCGTGCATCCGGGGTATGCGAGGTGGGGAGGCGGGTGATGCGCCGGGGGAGCCTGCCACGTGAGGGATTGCGCACCCAATCGCGTGGGGGTTTGGGTGTCAGCCTCGGGCGCTTCCGATAGGGGTCCTGCCGTTTGTGGCGAGCCAGATTCGTCGGGTGCAGACAATTCTCGCCGAAGCGGCGCTTATGAGGACCCGCCCCGCGTTCTCATCGAACACTGGTAGGCACGATTCGAGATGGACCCGGCTCACTGCTGCGCCTGCGGGGCGTCGAATTTGATGGCCGCCGCGGCCGAGAACTTCCGGTAGCTCCGGAATTCCTTCTCGTTCCTGGTCGCCACCACGCCGCCGTAGGTCCGGACGTGCATCTGCAAAGTGGCCGTCAGCGGCAGAAAGTATTGGCTGCCGCCAATCTCGATGAAGCCGTAGTCCAGCGTTTCGCTGGCGTCCCGGACGGCGAACGATGGCGGAATATTCACAGCCTCGTGCGTGATCCGCACGATGGTGTTCAACTCCCGATCCGCAAACACCATTCCGCGGTAGGCCGCCTTGGTTCTTTGCACCCCCTCCCTCGCCTCGCCCTGGTACTCGATGGTATACAACGGCAGCGAGACTCGGTAGGAAAAGACTCGCGTCGGGCGTCCGCGCAGAGTGGCTGATCTCACCCACGCGAAGGTGGTATGGCTGGCAGGGTCGAAGATGTCGTGCATAGTCGTCCCGAAATCGCCCATCGACAAAGTCCCGCCCGCCGACTCGTATGACGCGTCCGTAGCCGTGCGGCCGTTCTGCGAAACCAGCTTGTATTCTTCCTTCTGGTTGAAATAACTGAGCCGCGCCGCAAGGACATCCACCAGCCGCCAGGCTTGCTGGCCCGTGGCGTCGACATAGCGGCGGGTTTCCTCCAGGCAGATGAAGTCGGGAAGCCTAAGCGTATAGTTGAGAGCGTAATCGCGCATCCTGTCCAGCGGCTTCGCCTGTTCTTCGGGGGCCGCCGCTTCCGGCGGTCCGGCCTGTTGAGCCGGGGCCCAGGCGCTCCCGCACATCAGACAAACAGCAGCAATGCGGCGAAGTCTCATAGAGTCCAATTTACTACTCTAATTTCGCGAGCGTCATGCGCTGTACTTGCAGCGTGGCATACCAGCCGCCTTTGACAACTAGCAAGCGCCACGGCGAGTCTTCACAGATCGGCTAAGCACCCGGTCACCGAAAGCCGCCATCGCCGCGCAACGGGACGAATCGGCAGAAGGTGGCAGAGCGCTCGTGCACGACGCCGTCCGATTTTGCGATCACGCGCAGTTCCTGATCGCGCTTGCCGCCCACCGGGATCACCAAGCGGCCCGGATCGCCGAGCTGCGCCAGCAAAGGCTCGGGAATATTCGGGGCGGCGGCGGCCACCGAGATGCCGGCGTACGGCGCGGCATCCGGCCAGCCCCGCGATCCATCGCCGCAAATCACCGTGATGTTGCCGCCAAGCCCGGTGCGCGACAAGTTCTGTTCAGCCAGGTGCGCCAGGGCGGGGATGATCTCGACGGAAACCACGCGCGCCGCCAGCACACCCAGCACGGCGGCATGATAGCCCGAACCGCCGCCCACATCCAGCACGGTTTCCGCGCCCGTCAATTCCAGCAGCTCGGCCATCAGCGCGATCATGTAAGGCTGCGAAATGCTCTGCCCGTATCCGATCTGCAGCGGCTCGTCCTGGTAGCTGCAGACGCGGTAATCCTGCGGCACGAATTCCTCGCGCGGGATGGTGAGCATGGCATGCAGGACGCGCGGGTCGCGAATGCCGCGCCTGCGCAGTTGGCGATCCACCATACGGCGCCGCTCGGAGGGCCAATCGGGAATCATTATGGTTCCACCCATATAATAGCGGGATAATAAAGGCGATGGCGCGCCAAATCACCCTGATACCAGGGGACGGGATTGGACCGGAAGTGGCCGACGCAACCGCGCGAGCGGTGGAGGCGACCGGGGTGGATGTGGAATGGGAACGCGTGGAAGCCGGCGCGAAGGCCCTGGAAGACTTGGGACAGTTGCTACCCGACGATGTGTTCGCCTCGCTCGAGTGTACGCGCGTGGGTCTGAAGGGACCCACGGCCACGCCCATCGGGGGAGGGCACGCAAGCATCAACGTGGCCCTGCGCAAGAAACTGGGGCTGTACGTGAATTTCCGGCCGGTGCGCATGCTGCCGGGCTTGAAGACGCGCTTTAGCGACCTGGACCTGGACCTGGCCATCTTTCGCGAGAATACAGAAGATCTGTACTCCGGACTGGAACACGAAGTGATTCCGGACGTGGTGGAGAGCTTGAAGATCATCACCAAGACGGCGTCAATGCGGATTGCGCGGGCCGCCTTCGAATGGGCGCGGCGGGAAGGCCGGAGGAAGGTTACGGCTATCCACAAGGCCAACATTATGAAGATGAGCGACGGGCTGTTCCTGAAGTGTTGCCGCGCGGTGGCGGGCGAATATGGCGAGATCCAGTACACGGAGTTGATCGTGGACAACGCGTGCATGCAACTGGTGATGCGGCCGGAAACCTTCGACGTGCTGGTGCTGCCGAACCTGTACGGCGATATTGTTTCGGACTTGGCGGCCGGGCTGGTGGGCGGGCTGGGCATCGTGCCGGGCGCCAACATCGGCGACCGCCACGCGGTCTTCGAAGCGGTACACGGCACGGCGCCGGACATTGCCGGAAAGGGCATGGCCAATCCTACGGCGCTGATGCAATCGGCTGCGTTGATGTTGGCGCATATTGGAGAGCGGACCGCCGCGCAAAAGCTGCAAGGCGCCATCGAGCGCATCTACGCGGAGGGCGAACACTTGACGCGGGATGTTGGAGGCACGGCGGGCACGGCGGAGTTTACCGACGCGGTAATCGCGGCGATGTCTCATTTCTCGTAGAGTGGGGCGGGCCGCGCCGAATCGGCGACAATGGGCGTATGTCGGATTCACCCGCTCCGCGCCGCGAACCGCGCTGGCCGGCGATCATGGCCGTGCTATCGGTGGGCGGGCTGTACTGGGCTCTGCCGGAAGCCTTGAGTCCGGGGCCGGGGTGGCTGGCGCTGGCAGTGGTGGCGCCCCTTTCCGTCGCCGGCATGATTTTATACCGGCACTCGAAGTTTCGGCTCAATCAGATCGTCGGATACGGCATTTTAGGCCTGATCACGGCCGCCATGATTGGCGCGCTCGCGCTACTCATCGACGCCCTGCTGGGCCATAAGCAACCCGCGCCCCTGCTGTTGCGCTCCGCCGTGGCCCTGTGGATCTCGAACATCCTGGTGTTCGCCTCATGGTACTGGCGGCTGGATGCCGGCGGGCCCAACCAACGCGAGTTGCGCGGCGAGCATACCGAAGGCGCGTTCCTGTTCCCGCAGATGACCTTAGGCGACCGCGACTGGATGCCCGGCTTTGTGGATTACCTGTTCCTGGCTTTCAATACCAGCACGGCCTTTTCTCCCACGGATGTTCCGGTTTTGTCGCGCTGGGCGAAGGGCATGATGATGGTGCAGTCCACCATCTCGCTGACCACGCTGGCGTTGGTGGCGGCACGCGCCGTCAACATATTGTGAATTCTAAGATTCGTAAACCCAGCGGCCGCCCACCATGGTGCGCTCAATCGGAATCTCGATGAGCGACATGGGATCGACGCGCAGCGGATCGCGGCCCAGCACCACCAGATCGGCCAGCTTTCCGGCGGTGATGCTGCCCTTGCGATTCTCGTCGAACGAAGCGTATGCGCCATTCATGGTGCCCACGCGTAGCGCCTCCTCCACGGTCACTCGCTGGCGCGGTCCCCAAACCGTGCCGTGGCTGTCGGTGCGCGTCACTTCCGATTGCAGCGCCATCATCGGCTCAAAAGGTCCGGGCGGATAATCGGACGCCTGCGTGACGTGAATCCCCGCATCCAGAAAGCTACGCACCGCGAACATCCAGTTCAGGCGCTCCGGCCCGTATTCCTTCATCTTCTCGCCGTGATAATACACATAGGTCGAGAACGGCGTGGGAATGGCGCCCAGCGCGCGAATCCGGGCGATCAGCGATGGATTCACCACCGTGCAATGTTCCAGGCGATAGCGCGGATCGCGGCGCGGCATCTCCTTCTGCAGGCGCTCGTAGATGCGCAGCATGATGTCGATAGCCGCATCGCCATTGGCATGCGTGCCGATCTGCCAGCCGGCTTCGTGCGCCTTGCGGGCGTGGGCGTAAAGCTCGTCCTCAGTGCTTACGAGAATGCCGTAATCGGTGGGCCGGCCGACATAAGGCTCGGTGAGCCGGGCCGTGCGCTCGGAGATGGAGCCGTCGCAAACCAGCTTGCGTATTGCATCAGGCAGTACACGCGCAGGGACAAATCACCCGCCTCGCGAGCGTCCTGGTAGCCCAGCAGATCGGCCGGCGATGCTTGCGCGTCGGTTACCGAAGTCACGCCGGTGCGCGCCATCATTTGCGAGATGAGCTTGACGCCCTGGCGCATTTCATCGCGTGTGAAGTTGGCTGGGATGATTCTACGAAATGGATCGGTGGCGTTCTCGCGCAGGCCTCCCGATAGCTTGCCGGTAGCGGGATCGCGATCGAACTTGCCGCCGGGGGGATCGGCGATCTGTTCCGCGATTTCGGTTCGCCGGTAGGCCAGTGAGTTGACATAGGCGGTGTGCCCGCCGCGATGTTCGATGAAGACTGGATGGTTGGGCGCGGCGGCGTCGAGATCCTCGCGAGTGAGCTTGCGGCCTTCGCTGGTCTTGGTGTCGTCGTACATAAATCCGACGACCCAGTCGCCCGGCGGGGTCTTCGCGGCGCGCGCGCGAATGGCATCCTGAATAGCGGCGATCGAGCGGAGATTGCAGTCCACCCAGCGTAAGTGCCGGATGCCCGCGTAAGATGGATGCGAGTGTGCGTCGATGAATCCGGGTACGATTGTTTTTCCGCCGATATCGATTTGGCGCGTTCCGGGCTTTGACGCGCCGCGGATATCCTCGTTGGACCCGACGGCCAGGAAGCGTCCGCCGGCGATGGCTACGGCTTGGGCACGCGGTCCGGCGGCATCTTGGGTGAGAATGTTGGCGTTGTATAGGATCAGTTCCGGATCGGTGCGCGTGGCGCTGCGCAAGGCAGCGGCGCTCATGCCTGCGAGAAACGCGCGGCGCGATGGGGGTGTCGTCATTGTGAAATTAGCCGCTTTCATGATCTTACATAATCCCCAGGGCCTTGCGGTTTTAGATCGGGCTGTGGCCTTGGCGGGACCGATACGGAGCGTTTGACCATATCGCTACACTAATGTATCGTATTTATTTGATGCGCCCTTTCAAATTACTTGCATGCCATCTCCGCCCTAATGCTACTCTCGCTACAGACACAGCCGCTGCAGCGCGGACCGCCAATCCGAACCGGATCCAAGCGGCCGTGATGAAGCAGCCTTTTACAGGAAGCCGGAGGCGGTAGAAGCGTGCCGACACGAGAATCTGGTAAGTACCAAAACCTTGTTTCAGGCGTCGTCCTGGGGCATGATGCCGCCTCTAACGCGCGGCGCGAACTTTTTTTGGTCAGCACCCTCTTTCTCTTCCTGGAACTGGCGCTCATCCGGTGGTTGCCGGCGCACGTTCTGTTCTTGACATTTTTCACCAACACAGTCTTACTGGGTTCGTTTCTCGGCCTGTCCTTAGGTTGCATGGCAGCGCCAAGCCCACGCGACTATGGCGGCCTGACTATCGTGTCGCTGCTGATTACCCTCATTTCGGGCACTGCTATGGAGTGGGTCCGGCTCTCCCTTCAAGACATTATTGATGTCGGAGCCAACAAGTCCACACCGCAGATGGTCTACTTCGGCACCGAGGCCCGCGTCAGCGACGTGGCCGCGTTTGTTATTCCAATAGAGTGGGTCGTTGCTTTTTTCTTCGTTCTGGTCGCCCTAACCATGCTCGGGCTGGGGCAAATGCTGGGCCGGCGCTTCGCGGCTGTCCCCAACAGAGTCGAATCCTATATGATCAATATCGGTGGGAGCTTGGCCGGCGTGCTGGCCTTTTATTCCTGCTCATTGGGCCTTCCCCCGGTATGGTGGTTCGGGCTAGTCGCTGCCGGACTCATCTATCTCCTATACAGGAGCGGTCGGCTGAGCCGGCGGAACTTTGCGCTATCGGTCCTTGCCCCGGTGCTCCTCCTCGCGCCAGCGTACCGGGGCTTTGGCGTGATCCGGGACAGGTTTCCTATCGAGACCTGGTCCCCCTATTATCGTGTTAATTACTCGCCAGACGACTCGCACGATCGTCGTCAATCTACTGGGACATCAGCAAATGGTGAGCCGGGCCGATGAGTATCCGGGGTACGCTGTTCCGTACGTAGTCAACCGCGCTGTCGGCGGGGCGCCCTTCCGGGATATCCTTATCATTGGCGCTGGCTCCGGAAATGACGTCAGCCGCGCGCTTCAGTGGGGTGCGCCGGATTGTCATGTCGATGCGGTCGAGATCGATCCATACATACTTGGTCTTGGCCGGCGCGATCACCCGGACCGACCCCATCAAGATCCTCGCGTCTCGACATACCTCGGGGACGGCCGCAACTTCCTGCGGCGTACCAGCAAGAGTTACGACCTAATCGTTTTTGCGCTAGTCGACTCGTTGGTTCTGCACAGCAGTGTTAGTAACATCCGGCTGGAGAGCTTCCTCTTCACCCGGGAGTCCATGATAGATGTCAGGCGTCGCCTTAGGTCCGGCGGGATGTTCGTGACATACAACTACTTCAGGCAGGGCTGGATCGTGTCGCGGTTGGCCGAGACCGTGCGAGAAGCGTTCGGCGTGCCCCCCGTGGTTTTCACGCTGCCGCACCGCGACCGAGTAGCGGCAGATGAAAAGGCCGAAGGTTTCACTTTGCTCTTCGCCGGACCGCGAGCGGAACGCATCCAAGCCGGCTTTAGGCTGGACGGTCCGTGCTTGATCTGGTCGGGAGTTCCGCCCAGACCAGAACTAACCGGTGGCCCCGCGGGCGTCGACAGAGGGAGCTTGCGTTCAGCTAAGCCCGGCTAGCGTCCCCATCCCGCCAGACCTCCGCGTCGCCGAGGACGACTGGCCATTCCTCTACCTGAAGAAGCCCATGATCCCCTCGTTATCGCGGCGCGGCGCGTTTATCATGGGTATCATTTGGTTGCTCATGCTACGACTATTCGGGTGGAGGTGGGGGCAAGACGATGCTCGGCTGCAGATTACTATGGTGCTGCTGGGGGCTGGCTTCATGCTGCTCGAAACCAAGGCAGTCGTCCACATGGCGCTCATCCTCGGCAGCACGTGGACGGTAAATGCGGTCGTATTCTCCGCTGTGCTTGTGATGATCCTGCTCGCTAACCTGTGGGTCCTCAAGCGGAAGCCCGGCAGCTTGACACCTTATTACGCGGGTTTGATCGCCATGCTCGGCCTGAATTTTGCGATGCCCATGCACAGCTTCCTGGGCCTACCCCAAGCTGCGCAGGTCGTGGCTGCCGGTACTCTCGTCCTCTCGCCAATTTTTTACACAAGCGCCATCTTCGCGGTGCTATTCAGGGGCGTGGTCAGCCCCGAGCGAGCATTAGCGCATAATACCGCCGGCGCCCTTATAGGCGGATTCGGGGAGAACATTTCACTCCTTCTCGGATTCAACTCACTGATAGCCGTCGCGGCGGTGATATACTGCGCCTCGTGGGCGCTTGCAGGCAAGCGGATGCGATAGCTCACCGACGGCACGCTGAAGTGTCGTAGCCGTGCACAAGCACAGGATGTTCGATGAAGACCGGATGGTTCGGCGCGGCGGCGTAGTCACCCGGCGGGTCTTCGCGGCGCGCACGCGAATGCCATCCTGAATGGCGGCAATCGAGCGGAGATTGCAGTCCACCCAGCGCAGGTGCCGTATGCCCGCGTAGGATGGGTGCGAGTGTGCATCGAATGAATCCGGGCATGATCGTCTTTCCGCCGATATCGATTTGGCGCGTGCCGGCCTTTGATGCGCTGCGGATGTCCTCGTTGGATCCGACGGCCAGGAATCGTCCGCCGGCAATGGCTAAGGCTTGCGCGCGCGGTCGGGCGGTTTCTTGGGTGAGGGTGTGGGCGTTGTGGAGGCAATGCAGCAGCGCTGAGGCCGGCGAGAAATGCGCGGCGCGATGGGGGTGTCCGCATTGGGGATCAGCAGGTATCGTATCAGATTGGATTGGTGGTGCGGGCGTCTCTGTTATCGTAAATATAAGTCATGAAAACCAACCACCCGCGCGCCGTTACCTCTGCGATGAGCCGGGTTGTCCGGGGCGCCTTTCCGGACCGGCAATTCGATGTCGATTTCTGGCAGCAACAGGGGGACGAAGCGATCTTTGCGGCGGCATGGGAGATGGTTGGATTGGCGCAGGAATTCAAAGGGTCGAAGGTGGAACTAAAACCGGATTTTCAGGACCTGTTGCGGTTGCTCAACCGGCATCAAGTCCAGTACCTGATCGTCGGTGGGTACGCCGTCATGAAGTACACCGAGCCGTTCTATACGAAAGAGTTGGATATCTGGGTTGAACCTGTGGCGGAAAACGCCAAGCGAGCTTTTGCGGCGCTGGTCGAGTTCGGCGCTCCCATGGCCGATCTGACCGTCCACGATCTGACCCAGTCCAACATTGTCTTCCAATT
Source organism: Bryobacteraceae bacterium (assembly GCA_049516155.1). Classification (GTDB taxonomy): domain Bacteria; phylum Acidobacteriota; class Terriglobia; order Bryobacterales; family Bryobacteraceae; genus Bog-159. Next base: position 25,244 of record JBEKTJ010000040.1, on the reverse strand, counting down.
CGGCATGGCGCCAGCGCGTGTCGACGTGATGACCACGATTGATGCCGTGACATTCCCCAACGCATGGAAAAACCGCGTTGAGACGCATTTGAGCGGCATTCCGATCTCCGTCATTTCGCTTGCTGATTTAATCCGCAACAAAGAGACAGCCGGCCGGGACAGCGATCGGCTTCATCTGAACCGTTTGCGGGAGTACGGAAAATAGTCATTCACAGTTACCCCAGATGTGCGCTTCTGGAGCCTGTCCAAGTTAGGCTAAGTTAGGGCCTTGTAGGGCGGGCAATTCTGCCCGCAGCCGCATTTCAGGCGGCTTTAGCGCGGTGGAAAGCGCGCAAACCACGTGGAAAGCCTTGTGCTGGACTGTCGAGATTGGCACGACGCGGACCTCCAACGCATGGCGATTTAGGGCGTAGGATGAGATCACGAGCGCGGGCCGCTTCTAATCCAGCGTAAACAGGCAATATCGCCTCGTCTGGGAACCAACCAAGCGGCGCTGCCGATTCTCTGCAGAGGCATTCAGTCGCGCGTCAGGAACTCAATGGTGGCGGATTCGAATGCGCGCCGCTCCGTCCGGTCCGCAGGGAAGGACGCATAGAAGTTGGCCGTATCGCGCTCAAGCGTCGCGCGCCTCTCCAGATCCAATGCCAGCCGCAGGAGGCGGTTCACCCGTTCACTCTGAGATTGCACGGCCAATGGAAAAACTGCGTGTTATTCTTGTGGTTGTACGCATTTATGCCTATTAGTATGCGCGGCGGTGTGCCGTCTATTTCGAGCTGCGCATCAACTGTTCGATGTTGACTAACTCAGTCGGATAGTTGCCGGTGTAACACGCGTAACAATACTCGTGCTTCTCGCTATCCCCCACGGCTTCGCGCAATGAAGCGATCGATAGGTATCCCAGCGTGTCCGCCTCCACAAACCGCCGGATACCCTCCACATTATTGTTCGCGGCGATGAGTTCCCGCTTGGTGGGCGTATCCACGCCGTAAAAGCAGGGCGAAATCGTGGGCGGACACGAAACGCGCAGGTGCACCTCGCGCGCGCCGGCCTGGCGCATCATGCGCACGATCTTACGGCTGGTCGTGCCGCGCACGATGGAATCGTCCACCAGCACCACGCGCTTGCCCTCCAGCAAGTAGCGCACCGGATTCAGCTTCAGCTTCACTCCGAAATCGCGAATCGCCTGGGAAGGCTCGATGAAGGTGCGGCCCACGTAGTGATTGCGGATCAGCCCATGCCGGAACGGCAGCTTGGACTCGGCTGCATATCCCAACGCCGCCGCCACGCCGGAGTCCGGCACCGGCACTACGACGTCCGCGTCGGCGGGGTGCTCGCGCGCCAGCAAGCGGCCCAGCATTTCCCGCGATTCCTGCACCGGGCGGCCGAAGACAATGGAATCCGGGCGCGAGAAATAGACGTGCTCGAAGGCGCATTGCGCCAGCGGACGCCCCGGCGCGAAGCGCTCGCGCGTGACTCCCTCAGGACCCACGATGATCATTTCGCCCGGCTCCACTTCGTGCAGGTAAACCGCGCCGATCAGATCGAAAGCGCAGGTCTCGGAGGCGAAGACGTAACCCGCGTGCCCGTTCAATTCCATCTGCCCCATGGCCAGCGGACGGAAGCCGTGCGGGTCGCGCGCCACGATGATGCGGTCCTCGGCCAGAAACACCAGCGAAAAGGCCCCCTCGATTTGCAGCAGCGCGTCGCGCAAAGCTCCCGCCAGCGTGCGCTCGCGGGAATGCGCCACCAGGTGCAAGATCACTTCCGTGTCGCTGTTGGCCTGGAAAATCGAGCCGCGCCGCTCCAGCTCCGCGCGCAATTCAATGGCATTGGTGATGTTGCCGTTATGCGCCACCGCCACCCGGCCTTTATTGCAGGCCACCGAAAATGGCTGCGCGTTCAGCAGCGCCGTGTCGCCCGCTGTCGAGTAGCGCGTGTGGCCGATGGCTAGCTTGCCGGGCAGTTCCTTCAGCACCGCTGTGGTGAAGATATCCGCGACGTGCCCCATCGATTTCTGGCAGTGGATTTCAACGCCATCGCTGGTGCAGATGCCGGCGCTTTCCTGGCCGCGATGCTGCAATGCATACAGGCCCAGGTAGGTCATTTTGGCGGCCTCGGGATGCCCGTAAACGGCAACTACACCGCATTCTTCATGGAATTTATCAAACATGTTTTATGACCCATATGAACGGAGTTGCTTTTCGAGCGACTCCTCGTAGACCGCTTTGAGGCTGTCGATAGTAACAGAAATCAAGGCCACGCCGCGATTGCCGATCGCCAGGCCGTGGTTCATCGTGATACCCACGCGCGGCGCAGCCACCGCATGCCGCGCGGCAATTTCCATAACCATATCCGGGTTCGCGGTCGAAATCAGAATGCGCGACGGACCTTCGTGGAAGAGAAGGAATTCGGGGCTCAGGTCCGCATCGAAATCGAGCGCCGCCCCCACACCGGCTTGGCAGCATTCCGCCGTCGCCACCGCCAAACCGCCGTCGCTGACGTCGTGCGCCGATTCCGCGAGACCCGCCGCGATGATTTCGCGCATGGCATCGTGTACGCGCTTCTCGTAGTCCATATTTAGCGCCGGCGGCAGGCCCCAAAGCTGGTTCAGAATTACTTTCGCATATTCAGTGCCGCCGAATCGGACCTCGTCGCAATCGCCGATGCCGCCCAACAGAACGATCGGCCGCCCGGCAGTCTTGAAATCGCGGGTCACGGGCGCGGCGGTTTGCATCAGTCCCACGATGCCGATCACCGGAGTCGGCCAGATGCCTTCGCCCAGCGTTTCGTTATACAGGCTGACGTTTCCGCCGGTGATCGGGGTCTCGAAGAAGCGGCAGGCTTCGGACATGCCCTCGATAGCGTCCACAAGCTGGCCCATGATCTCGGGCCGCTCCGGATTGCCGAAGTTCAGGCAGTTCGTGGCCGCCACCGGCTGCGCGCCTACGGTCGCGAGGTTGCGGCAGCATTCGGCCACCGCGAGCAGGGCGCCTTCGCGCGGCGATAGGTAGCAATAGCGGCTGTTGCCATCCAGCGACATCGCCACGGAGACGCCATTTTCTTTGATGCGCACGACTGCCGCATCCGCTCCGGGTCCGGCGATGGTATTGGTACGGACCATGTAATCGTACTGCTCCCAGATGTATCGCTTGGAGCAAATATCCGGGGACGCCAGCAATTTTGTGAGGGCCTCCGTTGGATCGATTACGGGCCGAGGGCGCGTGGGGGTGAGGGGGCAAGGGGGCGAGGGGGCGAAGGGGCGATCATAGATCGGAGCCTCGTCCGCGAGCTCGCGATTGGGAATCTCGGCGACGGTGCGGCCGTGTTGCTTCACGCGCAACAGCCCATCCGCGGTGACCGCGCCGATCGTCACAGCATCCAATCCCCACTTGCGGAACACCCGGAAGACCTCGCCTTCCCTGCCCTTCGCAGCCACCAGCAGCATGCGCTCCTGCGATTCCGAGAGCATGATCTCGTAGGGCGTCATGCCGGTTTCGCGCTGCGGCACCAAGTCCAATTCGATCTCGATGCCGGTGCCGCCGCGGCTGCCCATCTCGCAGGTTGAGCAGGTGAGGCCCGCCGCGCCCATGTCCTGTATGGCGACGATCGCGCCCGTCTGCATGGCTTCCAGGCATGCCTCCAGCAGCAGCTTCTCCAGAAACGGATCGCCCACTTGCACATTGGGCCGCTTCTGTTTGGATTCCTCGGTGAACTCGGCCGACGCCATCGACGCGCCGTGAATGCCGTCGCGGCCGGTCTTGGCGCCCACGTAAATTACGGGGTTGGCGACGCCCGCTGCGCTGGCGTAAAAGATGTCTTCCTTCTTCGCCACGCCCAGCGCAAAGACATTCACCAGCGGATTGCCGTTATAGCAAGGCTCGAAGATGCACTCACCGCCCACCGTGGGCACGCCGAAACAATTGCCGTAGTGCGCGATGCCCGCCACCACGCCCTGCAGGATGCGGCGGTTGCGCGCGCCGGCTTGGGGATCGTCCAGCGGACCGAAGCGTAGCGAATCCAGCACGGCGATGGGCCGCGCCCCCATGGTGAAAATATCGCGCAGGATGCCGCCCACTCCGGTGGCCGCGCCCTGGAACGGCTCGATGAAGCTGGGGTGGTTGTGAGATTCGATCTTGAAAGCGATCACGTAGCCGCCGCCCACATCGACAATGCCCGCGTTTTCGCCGGGACCCTGCACCACCAGCTTGCCGCGCGTGGGCAGTTTCTTCAAGTGCGGGCGGGAGCTCTTATAGGAGCAGTGCTCGCTCCACATCACGCTGAAGACGCCTAGCTCCGTGTAGTTCGGCTCACGCCCCAGAATCTCGACGATCTTGCGGTATTCGGGTGCAGTGATCTGGTGCTGGGCAACGAGATCCGGGGTGATGGTTGCAGTGCTCATACCTGGAGCGCAGCCATCGCCATGACCATCGAGCGGAAGATGACCAAGCCGTCGCTCGACCCCATCAGCGGCTCGGTGGCCCGTTCGGGATGCGGCATCAAGCCCATCACGTTGCGCCGCGCATTCAAGATCCCGGCGATATCGCGCATCGAGCCGTTGGGATTATCCACGTAGCGGAACGCCACGCGGTCTTCGGCTTCCAATTCATCGAGAGTGCGGTCGTCGGCCACGTAGCAGCCTTCTCCGTGGGCGATCGGCATGCGCAGAATCTGGCCTGGTTCGCCCGCGGCGGTGAAGGGAGAATCCAGCGTCTCGGTGCGCAGCCGCACTTCACGGCAGATGAATTTCAGGTTGCGGTTGCGCATTAGCGCGCCGGGCAGCAGTCCGGCTTCGACCAGCACCTGGAAGCCGTTGCAGATGCCCAGCACCAAGCCGCCATCCGCCGCAAACTTGCGCACCGCCGCCATCACGGGGGAGAACTTGGCGATGGCGCCGCACCGCAGATAGTCGCCATAGGCGAAGCCGCCGGGCAGGACCACTGCATCGATATCGCCCAGGGTTGCCGAATCGTGCCAAATGAACTCGGCTTGATGGCCCAGATTGTGGTTCACCGCAAACCAGGCATCGTGATCGCAATTACTGCCGGGAAAGACAATAACGCCAAATTTCATGAGCTTTTGAGTGCCGGGGAGGTTACATACTATGGTACCAGACCACGGGGGGGTTCGGTTCGGCTTTGACTGGCGCTTGTCCTTGGTCTACCTTGGAAGAGGGGGGATATGGCAGCGACGATCAGCGTGGAGGAAGCGCAATCGAGTCTTCCGGATTTGCTGGCGCGCGTGATGGCCGGCGAAGAAGTCGTGATTGCAAGCCAGGGAAAGCCGGTCGCTCGCCTAGCTCCAATCGCGAAGGATCTGCCAACCCGGGTTCCAGGAACCGAGAAGGGCAAGATCTGGATCGCGCCGGACCTTGACGACCCCATTCCCGATTTTGAGAAAGAATTCTACGGCGAATGAGGTGCTTGCTCGACACGCATGTATTGTTGTGGTGGCTGGTCGATGATTCGCGGTTGCCGCCGGGAGTTCGCGGGATCCTCTCTCCGACCGGCACAATATTCTGCTCTTCAGCGCAGCCAGCGCGTGGGAGATTATGATCAAAGTGCAAAATGGCAAGCTGAAGCTGGCAGGGGACAATCCCGCCAATTACGTCCGCAGGGTCTTGTCGGAACATGACCTGGAAGTTCTGCCCGTAGAACTGGAACACAGCCTTAGAGTTTCTGCCCTTCCCCTGCACCACAAAGACCCGTTTGATCGAATCCTCATTGCGCAGGCCCTCTCCGAGAATCTTCCCATCGTCACGGCCGACCCGAAGATCGCTCTTTATCCCGTTGAGACGATCTGGTAGCCGCGCGACCGCTTGCGCCATTCTCCGGCTTCCGATCCTCATGCCTCGAACTCCGATGCTCTTTTTTTCTGGCTCTTTTGTCTGGACCTTGTGGGGAAGCGCCTTTCAACGATGAGAACCAAACTCAAGGGTCCAAATCCGGACACCGGTGATGCCTCTCCCAGGGGCGAGCGTTCGGGCTTTCATGCTGCCCAATGGTTTCGAACTTGAAAGGCTATTAACGCAAGGAACGCCATTCCAGTCGCCCATGTTGTCGCCGGCTCTGGCGTTTCGTTCTGCGTAATCGGCGCGTCCGCTGTATACGTTACCGTTCCCTGGTCCGTCACCCCGGACTCTGCCGACAACGTGTACGTTCCCGGACGGCCCGCTCACAGCCATTCCTACCGTCCAGTTCAAAGGTGGTAGCGGAGTCGAGGTCTATGGTGAAACTGGAAGAGGAGACGGCAGACGGGCAACAGTTTAAGGTGGAGGCCACATCCACATACCCGGACAGGTACCCTACCGATGCGTTGCCGGTGGCTGTGGCCACTGGCTCGTTTGGTATCTCCTCCATACACGAAGCAAATGAGGGGTCGGTCTGTGTCGATACGGACCCGTTCACGGTACAGGTGACGGTGGTGGTTATGTTGTCCGCGTTGGCGCGTAGGCAAAAAAGCAACAGGATGAGGCTAATACGCATTTTTGGGTTCTTTGGCGATAAGCCCGCATCGGCGCTTGCAAGTGCTCCGTTTATCATGCTGCTTTATCCGCGTCTTGCCCTTCCGGTCCCTGGAACCCGCACGGGCATGAGATCATGGAGATTCTTCTGGGGCGCGAGCCTGGCTGCTCGGCGATTCGCGAGGCGGTGTATACTGGAGGCTGGAGAAGCGATATGCCAATCCCAACTCTATCACCCAGGGAAAAGGTGGTACTCACCACTGTTACTTCGGATTATGGGGCCTCGGTACCGGAGATTGTTCTATCGGCACGCCTTGGCCCGAGCGAAGCGCTTGAAGCGATTAGGCAGTTGGTCGCAAAAGACCTGCTCCTCGAGCGCGGTGCGGGAGAAGTTTTCCAACTAACGGAGGCGGGCCGCGCGGTGAGGCGCCAACTCACCAGCAAAACAGGTCTGTCCAGCTTCGTTTTATCATCCGACGAAGCCGAGCGCTCTCCAGCGGATATCGATCGGGCGTTGGATGCGTCGATCGGCAATCTCAATTGAAATGTCATCGGCCGACGAATGGCTCGGATGGACGATTTGTGGTGTTTTTGCATCGGCGTTGACCTTTTTCGAACTCGCTCGTACGTTTTATACGCCAGAGGCCGGTCTCGCGAGGCATAAGTTCTTCGGGTGGGCCTCCGCCTTTGTTCTGGGTAATGGGTTACTGTCCCTGGCCGTATACCTTGCCTTTTCCGGGCTCGACAACCTGAAGAATATGAAGCCGCTCCTCAGGGGCATCCTGATGGGAACCGGATACCTGGTCCTCATTCGGCTCAAGATCGCGACCGTCAAAGTACGCGATGAGGAAGTGCCGCTAGGGCTTGAGTTCTTCTATAACTCCGCGCGTGATTTCTTTTACGGGAAGTTGAATCGCTGCTCGAAAGAAGGTTTGCAAGAAGCGGCGTTTAAAAGGGCCGAAAGCTCCTCGCTCGCCGATCTTGCCAAACAGGCCAAATTCTCGATCGAAAACGACCCGTTGTTCAAAGACGAAGAGAAGACCTCGCGCAAAGCGTGGTTGCTCAAGGTCATCACCGACCCTGGCGCCACCGATGAAGACAAAAAGTTGGTGATCGCCGCCTACCTGCTTACGGAAAAACGCTCTTCATAACCGATCTTCATAGCCGCTCTTGACCTGGCGGCCTCGGGCGGAGCCGAGTCTGCGTCAGGAAGACAGGCGAAAGCTCCTTGCCCCGCCCGCAGTATACTGGTCGCATGCGGATCCTGGTCATCGGAGGAACCGGTTTCATCGGGCCGCCTCTCATTCGCGATCTGGCGCGCCACGGCCACTCGATCGCGGTCTTTCATCGCGGAAGATCCAATGCGGATCTGCCTGGCGTCGAACATATTCTGGGCGACCGGCGGGATCTCGCGAACCTCCGTCCAATAGCCGATGTGGTCATCGATTTGATCCTCAGTTCCGCGCGGCAGGCCCAGGAGCTGATGCAAACCTTTCGGGGCGTGGCCCGGCGAATCGTCGTAGCCAGCAGTTGCGACGTGTATCGCGCCTGCAACGTGCTGCACGGAACCGACCAAGGTCCGCTGGAACCGACGCCGCTCACCGAGGATTCCGCATTGCGGACCCAGCCGGCTTATCCGCCGGAGGTGCTGGAGAAACTGCGCGCCATGGTGCCGTGGGCGGATGACGAATACGACAAAATCCCTGTCGAGCGCACGGTCTTGGGAGACCCGGAGTTGCCGGGAACGGTGCTCCGCTTGCCGATGATCTACGGTCCCGGCGATTACGTGCACCGCATGCACCCCGTGCTCCAGCGCATCGACGACGGCCGCCGCGCGATTATTTATGAAGAAGGTCACGCCGCATGGATAGCCCCGCGCGGTTATGTCGAAAATGTTGCGGCGGCGATCGCCCTGGCGACCCTCGACGATCGCGCCGCGGGGCGGATCTACAACGTGGCCGAGACGCCCGCGTTTACCGAGCTTGCTTGGACCCGCAAGATCGCGGAGGCGGCCTCCTGGACCGGTGACATCGTGGTATTGCCGCGCGAGCGCACGCCAAAGCATTTGATGTTTGCCGGCAATGCGGCGCAGCACTGGGAAGTGGATTCGTCCCGCATCCGCCGCGAGCTCGGTTTTCGCGAGCCGGTCGCGATCGAAGAAGGCATCCGGCGCACGATCGCATGGGAGCGCGCGCATCCGCCCGGCGAATTCAATCCGCCTCCGTTCGATTACGCGGCCGAAGACGCTGCGCTATTTGATGGCCACCGTGATGCCGGCCTGGCTGTTGTCGATGCCGCCGAACGATAAGAATAGCGGCGCCGGTCCCGAAGCCACCCCCGGCGGGACGATCACATTCACTTGCAATGCGCCAGCCACCTCGCCGGGCGCGGCGCCAACGTACAGAATGTTCGCCGCCACGCCACCGATGGTTACCGCCGCGGCCAGCAGCGGAGCGGGTAGCGGCAAGGACAATGGCTCGATCAGCCCGTCCACGCCGCCCGGGGCAGTCTGCCCTTCGCCCGTGGCGAAGATTTGTATCGCCGAACCTGAACTCACCGGATTGCTGGTGGAAACCAAGTGATAGTTCACGTCCAAAATTGCGCCTGGACCTTTGCCGGATGCGTCGGCGCTGAAGATGCCGGGAGCGCTCGAAACTACCGTCAACGTCATTGAGTTGGAGCGTGCGCTGCCAAAAGTAGCCTCCACAGAGACATTGGACGCGCCTGCCAGTTCATACGGGACTATCGCGTTGATTTGTCCCGCACTAGCGTACAGAATCGGTGCGGGATAGCCGTTGAACGTCAACGTGACATTCGCCAGCGTGGTCTCGATCAAACCCTTGCTGTCGACGGTGGCCACCACGCCGGTGGCAGGTCCGAGCGAAGTACCGAAGACGGTGACGATTTCGCCCGGCGAGACACCGCCGGACAGGTAACTGGCCGCGTTTACCACGCTGCCGATAGCGGGGAAGGGGGCGGTCACCGTGAGAGTGACATTGATGTTCAGTTGGAGAGTCCCGGAGCCGCCGCTCAAAGTCACCGAACCGTCATACGAGCCGGCCCCCAGGTTGGCGGTATTCACCGAGACCGAGAGCGTCGCGGGCGTAGTTGTGGCGCTCTGCGTTACCGAGAGCCATCCAGTGCTCGCAGCCGTCGCCGTAAATGTGACCGACCCGCCGGTGGAGGTGACCGTCACGGTTTGCGCCGCTGGAGGCGGATTGCCCGTGGTATAGGCGAACGCCAGCGGACTCGGCGTGGCGGTCAGGGCCGGCGCGGCTGAAACGGACAGGGTAACGGCCACAAGCTGCGAGGCACCGGTCGCCGGAGTTATGGTAATGCTCCCGCTATATGTGCCCGGGGCGAGGGCCGCCGGACTGACCGAAACACTTAAGGTGGCGTTCCCCGTTCCCGACGCCGGAGTCACCGCCAACCATGTGCCGCCGGCGGTGGTGGCGACGGTGGCCGTGAAACTCTGCGAACCGGAGATCTGCAGGTTCTGCGCGGCGGGTAGCGCGCCCTTCTGGGTATAAGCAAATACCAGGGTGGACGGGCCGATGGTAAGCACTCCGGAGCCGCTGGCCACGGTAAACGCTACCGGTATCTGCGTGACCACGCCGCCTGCCGTAGTTAGCGTAACGGCGCCTTGAAAAACGCCCTCCGCTAACTTCGTGGCATCGGCCGTGACGGTGAGCGATGTATTCGCGGTGCTGGCGATCCCACTGGTCGGGGAAACCGACAGCCAGCTTCCGCTGGTGGTGCTGGCGCTGGCGGTGAAAGCGGTCGGTGAGGATGCCGAGACCTCGATCGTCTGGTTCTGCGGTGCGCCGCCGGCGGCAGCACTGAAACTAAGCGAGGCCGGGCTGGAGACCACCGCGGTCGCACTCTCGACGGTCAACAAGACGGGCACCACCACCGGAACGCCGCCTGCCCCGGCCGGAGTCAGGATGATATCCGCCACGTAGGTGCCAGTCGGCAAGGTTTGTGCAGCCAGGCTGACGGTGAGGCTGGCGGAAGTCATGCTGGAGCCGCTCGGTGCGACTTGTAGCCAGCTAGGCAATCCGCCCGCGACGGTGAACGACTGCGCCGGAGGACTGGAGACACCCACGTCCAAAGCCACCGGCGCCGGAGCCGTGCTACCGCCGAAATAGTTGAAAATGAATTCGGCCGGAGTAGCGGTCAGCACCGGATTCGCGGACACAATCAACGTAACCTGAACGTCCTCCGTGTTCGAACCCAATTTGATTTGCACTTCACCGATGTAGGTGCCGGCCTTTAGTCCCGCAGGGTTGGCCGTGACCGTTATTTCGCTCGGAGGCGGGCCGCTGGCCGCCGAAATCGAAAGCCAGGCTTCGTTTACGGTGGCGGTATAGGAGGTGTTGACCACGCTGGTCACTACCAGCGTCTGTGCCGGGGGAGGCGATCCTCCCTGTTGCGCCACAAACGTCAAAGAAGAGGGATTGGCCACGTTCGAGACGCCGCCGACCACCAACGTAACCGCGACAGTCTGTGTGCCGCCATCCGCATCGGTCGCGGTGATCGTACCTTCGTAGTTCCCAATGGCCAAACCCGCCGTATTGACGGTTACACTCAAACTGGCGGGCAGTGCGCCCGATATCTGCGTGGTTACGCCATTCAACAGGAGCCAGTTTCCGGTACTGGCCGCTTGCGCCTTATAAGTGTCGTTTGTAAATGTGCTGGAAAGCTGCAACACTTGCGCTGGCGGCACGGTTCCGCCCACGGTATAGGCGAATGCCAGCGAGGCGGGGCTGGCGGTTAACGCATTCGTGCCGACTTGGAGCGTTACGGGAATTGTCACCGCGGCGCCGCTTGTGGGAGTGATCGCGATATTTCCTTGATATGTGCCGGTAGGCTCGTTGGCGTCATTCACGGTGACGGTGAGAGTCGCCGGGGTATAGCTGACGTTGGCGGTGGCGGTCAGCCACTTTCCGCCCGTCGTGGTACTCGCGGCCACCGAGAAGCTAACCGCCGCGCCGCCGCTGCCTGTGAGCGTCAGCGTTTGTACGGCTGGCCCGGATGGCACGCTGAAAGTCAGCGATGCGGGCGATGGAACAATGGATAGTGCGCCACCGATGCTGAACGTGACCGGGATGGTCAAAGCTCCGAAACCGGTCGCGCTGACGGTGATGCTCGCCGTATAAATGCCTGGCTCGTTGGCCAGCGTATTAAATGTATTGTCGTCGTAGTAGACCTGCAGCGAGTCGCCGTCGACCAACGGCTGCGGAAACAGCGCGGCGGGCGTACCCGCGCCGGGCGTTACCGTTACAGTAAGGACCGGCGAACTTCCATCGCTGGCCGTGACGGCGACGATGACCGGTTGGGGCTGCGCTTCCCCTGGGCTGAATTGAAAATCGACTGCGCTGGGCGACGCGGACAGGGTCGCCCCCGGGGCGGGTGTGGCGGCGACCGCGGCCGCTACCAGAGATAAACAGAGCTTCAGAGCTAGAGATCCGGGGATCTTCATATAAATCCTTCGCACCTAGAATGATACACCAAAAGTGCGAGCGGCGCTCCACTTACTTTAAAATTTGGAATAAGTTGCTGTAATCGTCGGTCCACATACGCATCTTTTGCGGCAACGGAACCGCTATCGCCGCGGTGCGCATCAAGGGCCTATCGAAGAAACCGGCGGCGGAAGTTACCAGCACCCAACTGGACCCGAACACGTCGTCCTCTTCGTCTTCGGTGTCCACCAGGCGCGCGTCTTTCGCCAGCGACGCGGCGGCCAGCTTCACCACCGGAGTCAGCTCCAGGTGCTTGTTCGATACGTGTACCGCCAGCACGCCGTCCGGCTTCAAGTGCCGGAAATACAGAACAAACGCTTCGCGTGTTAACAAATGTACCGGAATAGCGTCGCTTGAAAATGCGTCCACCGCCAGCACGTCGAAATTCTCCGCCGGTTCGCGCTCCAGCGAGAGCCGCGCGTCGCCCAGCGCCACGTCCAGGCGCGCCTTGCAGATTTTCAAGAAAGTGAATTCCGTGCGGGCCAGCCGCAAGACCAGCGGGTTAATCTCGTAGAACCTGAAGTAGTCGCCCGTGCGGCCATAAGCCGAGAGCGTACCGGTTCCCAGCCCAATGACTCCCACGCGCACCGGCCCGCTCTCCTGATCCTGCCGTATGGCGCGGCCAACTCCGGAGTTAGGTCCGTAGTAAGTGGTCGGGCGCCCCTGGAACTTCGGATTCAGATACTGATCGCCATGCGTAATCGTCCCGTGCATCAGTCGACGGACCGGTTCGTCGCTATCGTAAGCTGTGTCGTCGGTAACTTTCAAGCCGCCGTAAAAGTTACGCGCCATCAAGCGCGCGCCGCTGCCGCGCTCGTGGATCACGAAACCCGCGTACCCCGCCACGGCTAAAGCCAGCAGCGCGGCGGCCAGCGGGATGGGCCGCCTCCAGGGGCCTCCCAGTACGCTCTCCGGATCGTCGCGCAAAACCGCCAAAACCACGAACCCGCAAGCCGCCAGCCCGAGCGGTAATTCGTAGAATCCCGAGAAAACGCGCGGCGCGATCAATGCCACGAACACTCCCCCCAGCGCGCCGCCCAGCGCGATCGTGACATAGAAGAATGTCAGGCGGCTGGGGTGCGGCTTCAAGCGCGCCAATTCCCCATGGCATACCATGCAGCAGATAAACAGGCCCACGGCGAAGAACGGGATCATCACCTTGATCGGGTTGTTTTGAAACTCCGCCGAAAGCGCATAAGTCATGCCGCCCACCGCCACCGCGAATATGCCTAAAAGCAGCTTTCGCGGATACCAGCCTGCGCTTTCAAAGCACAGGATGAAGCTGAGTAGGTACAGGCTCAACGGCAGTATCCAGAGAAAAGGAATCGCCGCGACGTTCTGCGTCAGATGATTGGTGATGGCCAACAACAGGATCGAGGCGCAGGCCGGCAGCGCGATCCAAAAGAAGGTTCGGCGCGCGGAGTCCCCGTCATCCGCCGCCGGTTCGGCCGGCCCCGCCGCGGTCCCCCGGCCCAGCCACGCGGTAGCGGCGCACAGCAGGATGAACACGCCATATGCCCACGACCAGCTCAGCGCCTGGTGGCGCGCGCCCAGCCGCGGCTCGAAAAGCACCGGGTAACTGATCAGGGCAAACATCGACCCGGCATTCGACAGCGCATAAAGCCGGTAGGGCAGCGCTCCCCGATAGCGGCGCGCGTACCAAGCTTGCAACAACGGACCGGTGGTCGCCAGCAGGAAATAGGGCAGCCCCACGGTTACCGCCAACAGCAGCAGAATACGCCCGGTGGGATCGTCGCCGCCGTTCGGTTTCCAGGCCACCGAAGGCCAGATCGGCAAGACCGCCAGACTGGCAGCCAATAGCGCGATATGCGCCAGCATCTGCGCACGCGGCCGCAGCTTCCTGTACAGCCAGTGCGAATACAGGTAACCCAGCAGCAAAACCGCCTGAAAGAACAGCAGGCAGGTGGTCCACACGGCGGCCGACCCGCCAAACCATGGCAGGATAATGCGCGCAATGACGGGCTGTACCTGGAACAGCAGGAAGGCGCTTACCAGGATCGTGAGGGCGTAGAGCAGCATCCTATTTATACGCCGCGATGCCAGTGACCCTTTCTCCAATTACCAGTGCGTGGATGTGGTCGGTGCCCTCATAAGTCTTCACGGTCTCCAGATTGCATAAGTGCCGCATGATCGGGTACTCGTCGGTAATTCCGTTGGCGCCCAGAAGATCCCGGCTGAGCCGCGCGCAGTCGAGCGCCATCGCCACGTTGTTCCGCTTCAGCATGGAGACGTGCGCGGGCTCCAGCTTGCCCTGGTCCTTCAGCCGGCCGGCCTGCATCGCCAGCAATTGCGCCTTGGTGATCTCGGTGATCATCCCGGCCAGTTTTTCCTGCACCAGTTGATGCGACGCAATCGGCCGGTCGTTGAATTGTTTGCGCAGGATCGTATACTGGCGGGCCGTTTCATAGCAATCCATGGCCGCGCCCAGCACGCCCCAGCCGATCCCGTAGCGCGCTTGCGAAAGACATGCCAGCGGACCCCGCAGGCCGGCGCCGGCCAGCATGGCGCTTGCCGGCACGCGGCAATCCGCCAGCGACAAGCTGGATGTTACCGAAGCCCGCATCGACCACTTGCCGTGGATTTCCGACGCGGTAAATCCGGGTGTGCCCTTCTCCACCAGGAACCCGCGGATGCCATCGTCGGCGCGCGCCCACACGATCGCCACATCGGCCAGACTGCCGTTGGTGATCCAGGTTTTCTCGCCGTTCAGAATCCAATCGCCGCCATCCCGCCGCGCGGTGGTGCGCATCCCGGCAGGGTTGGAGCCGAAGTCCGGCTCAGTCAGTCCGAAACATCCCACTGCCTGGCCGCTTTGCAGGCGCGGCAGCCATTTGTCTTTCTGCTCCTCGGAACCGTACGTGCGGATCGGGTACATCACCAGCGCGCCCTGCACGCTGACGAAGCTGCGCACGCCGGAATCGCCGCGCTCCAGTTCCTGCATGATCAGCCCGTACTCCACATTGCTCATGCCCGCGCAGCCGTAACCCTCCAGGTTGGCGCCGAAGAAGCCCAGCCGGCCCATTTCCGGCACCAGATCGCTGGGGAAGCGCGCATCGCGATAGCAATCGCGAATGGCCGGCAGCACGCGCTCGTCCACGAATTGACGCGCCGTCTGCCGCACCAGCAGCTCCTGTTCATTGAACAGGGAATCGATACAAAAGTAGTCCACTCCGCGAAAGGCCATATAATCAAACCTATCAAAGCATGTTTTCATCGCGATTTCATTGGGACCTGACCCTCAACAGCCTCACGCGCCTGGCTCAGGAGAAGCGCGCGGCGGGCGCCGCAATACTGGACCTGACCGAATCGAACCCCACCCGCGCGGGCCTTTCCTACCCCCGCGAGATTGTGGACGCGCTGGCCGACCCGCTGGCTTTGCGCTACGATCCGCAGCCTGCCGGGTCGCTGGCCGCGCGCGAAGCCGTATGCCGCTACCACGCGGAAAGGGGTCACACGGTGGCGCCGGATCGGGTGCTGCTTACCGCCAGCACCAGCGAGGCGTATCAGTATCTTTTCAAGCTGCTGGGCGATCCGGAGGACGAAGTACTGGTGCCCCGGCCGTCGTATCCGCTGTTCGAGTTTCTCGCCACCCTGGAATCGCTGCGCGCGGTTTCCTATCCGCTGACCTACGACGGCGCCTGGTCGATTGATCGCGACGAGTTGGCGGCGGCTATCACGGACCGGACGCGCGCGATTGTGCTGGTGAACCCGAACAATCCCACCGGATCGTTCCTCAAGCGCGATGAACTGCGGTTCCTGCAGTCGCTCGGTGTGACGCTCATCTCGGATGAAGTTTTCGCCGACTACGCCTTCGGCGAAGATGAGCAGCGGGTGCGCACGTTGGCTGGCGGCACGGACGCGCTGGCCTTCTCTATGAGCGGCCTATCGAAGGTGGCCGGACTGCCGCAGATGAAACTAGGGTGGATCGTGATGTCCGGCCCCCCCGCGGCCCGCGCCGAAGCCAGAGACAAGCTCGAATGGATCGCGGATACCTATCTATCGGTGGGCACGCCTGTGCAGCTTGCCGCGCCGCGCCTGTTGGAACTGGGCAAAGGCATTCAATCGCAGATCGCCGCGCGCACGCGCGCGAATCTGGCATGGCTCGAATCCGCGATCCCGGCCGCATCAACCTGCCGCATGCTGGCCGTCGAAGGCGGCTGGTACGCCACGCTGCAAGTGCCGCGTATCCGCCGCGAGGAAGAATGGGCGCTGGAGCTCTTGGCGGAGGACAACGTCTTGGTGCAGCCCGGCTTCTTCTTCGATTTCGCATCTGAGGCGTTCCTGGTGTTGAGCCTGTTGACGGAGCCGGCCACGTTCCAGGAGGGCTGTCGCCGCCTGCTAGACCGCGTGGACGGGTGACCGTTTGTTGGTGGGCATTTCAGAGAGCTTTGGTGTCACGCGCGATGAGCTGCAGAGGTGGATTCAGGTCAAACAACACCTTAAGTTCCAGGGATGTCGTGGAGGCGGCCAAAGCGCCTCTTGGATGCGACGTCAACGGCGACACAGATTCGTTATGACAACGCGCACCTCGCGCGGCCTAAGGTGTATGGCCGCCGCATCGCTGAATCGCGAAGCGAACAGCACTGCGGCGGATCGTCACTGGCGGCCTTCCACCCAGCCCTTGCCGGGGATCCAGTGGAGGCGCGACTCGACCCACAATCGGCCACGAACAGCGCGGCCTGAGGCCGCGCGTCGTAGTGAGCGATCCGGATTTCACCCGTGACCCGCGCTTTCGGCTGGTCTGCATGGCGCCGGTGACAGGAACTCCTGGCGAGGTACTCCTTTATCCGTCCTTGACGCCTGGCCGCAGCGTGCCATTGATGAGGGATTGACGGTCTTCCTGGGCCTTAGCGACCGGTTTCATGGCGCGGACGCGCAAACCTCCAGTAACGGGCGAGTCCGAGGACTCATTCTATGTAAACCCTAAATTGCAAGGGAGAGATCCTAATTGGGGTAACCAGGTAGGAAGGATGAAAGGAAGCGGGCGCCGTGATTTGTGCTCGGTGTATCTTGGACCAACCCGAGGTAAGCTTTGCGAGGCACCGCGCGACTGCGTGTCTTCTTGCGTGTCGCCATAGGTCGGGCATCCGGGCACATCCTTCCGAAATCATTTTAGGTCTCACTTCTTGAGTTATCCCTGCAACCTGCCGGTGTTAGTTCCTTCCCTTCGTCGCCCGGTTCCCTTATACGCCTGAGCGAAGCGCACTTTCAGGGGCATGGCGGAATTCCATCATTGGCCGCGCCCGCAGGATATCGCCGCTGGCAAATACGCATAGAGATGGGCACGACGCAGCGCGGGTAATATAAGCCGTCGCGAAATTTGGACTGTTCTACCATCGCGCTAGCCTCGCCGAAATGGAGGGTTGGTACTCGCGCGGTTTGGAATAGTAAGGGGAGGCCTAGGCTTCCAGGTCCTGCTAGTACTGGTCCAATCTCGAACATAGTTGCTAACCTGCTGATTCTGCACGACGTGTAAGGCAGGATGTTTTTGAAGTAAAACATGCTCTTTTGCAGTTTCTTTACAACCAGTCGGCCGCTTTTATGTTATATACTTAAAAAACACAAGCGTCGCTTCGTCAAGAATGGCAGCCGCGCAAACACGACAATTGAATGGGGTGGGTTGTATGCGACGAGACATTTGGATACAAGGCAAACGGTTCTGTTCTATTATTGCGTTGTGCGGAGCAACAGCGATTGCCCTCCCCGCGCAGACTTTCTCGGTGCTGTACGATTTCTGCTCCCAAGTCGGATGCATGGACGGCAGGCATCCCTATCCGGCCTTGATCCAGGGGCCTGACGGGAACTTATACGGAGGCGACTGTGCGGGCGGCCTCTATCGGAACGGCAACATCTACAAGATGACTCTGAACGGGCAAATAACCACGATGTACAATTTCTGCTCCCAGACGGGATGCGCGGACGGCGCATATCCTTACGGATCCTTAGTCCTGGGCAATGACGGAAACTTCTATGGGGCCACTTGGTGGGGCGGGACACCCGGCTACGGCACACTGTTCAAGATGACTCCCAGCGGCCAATTGACGACGTCGCACACCTTCTGCCTCCAGACCGGATGCCCGGACGGCGAATATCCCTGGGGTTACCTCATTATGGATAACCAAGGGAACATCTATGGAACAGCTTCGGCTGGCGGGGCGACTAGCTCCGCTGGCACGGTCTTCCGGCTCGCCCCAACCGGCGAACTAAAGGTGCTCCATAGCTTCTGCGCCCACGGTGGGTGCCCGGACGGCCGGGTGCCAAATGGGGGCTTGATCCTGGCTCCCGGCGGGATACTTTACGGAACAACCCAGTCGGGAGGGGCCTACAGCAAGGGCACTGTTTTCAGCCTTACCGCGCAGGGAGGCCTGACGACTTTGTATAACTTCTGCTCCCAGAGCGGGTGTGCCGACGGTGCTGTCCCCAACTTCCTGGTGCTGGGCACCGACGGCAACTTCTATGGGACAACCGAAGATGGCGGAGCCATGAATAGCGGCACCTTTTTCAAGATGACTCCGGCCGGCCAGTTAGTCACCGTTTACAGCTTCTGTTCCCAGCCAGGCTGCGCCGACGGCGCGGATCCTTGGGACCTGATCCAAGCCACCGATGGGAATTTCTACGGGATTACCGTGGAGGCCACCGGCCAGGACAGCGGCACCATCTTCGAGATCACTCCGAGTGGCTCACTTACCGTGTTGCATACGTTCTGCAGCAACGGCGGCCCCTGCACCGACGGCTGGTTGCCTACGAATACGGGACTATTCCAGCACACTAATGGGTCCTTTTACGGGACAGTCTCAAAGGGTGGAAATCTTACTAATGCCGGGACGGCCTTCAGCCTTTCAACGGGTCTCGCCCCGTTTGTGACGACAGTGCCCGCTTCGGGCAGCGCGGGAGCCGCCGTGCAGATCTTAGGCACCAACCTCACCGGTGCGACCAGCGTGAGTTTCAACGGGAAAGCGGCTGCGTTCAACGTAGTTTCGAGTACCGAAATCACCGCCACCGTGCCGACCGGCGCGACCACAGGGCTGTTACAGGTGGTGACTCCGGGCGGCACGTTGTCGAGTAACGTTTCCTTTTCGGTGTCGCGGTGAAGCCGGCGGAATTTGGAGGTTTTGCGATGCAAGCAAATCGGTTGCGGGTGTATGGTCTTATTGCGCTGGGTTTGGCCACGGCGAGTGCCTTGCCTGCGCAGGTGCTCACGACGCTGTACAGCTTCTGCAGCGCGAGCGGCGGGAATTGCCCGGACGGCCAGAACGCTTACGCGGGGCTGGTCGAGGGCCTCGATGGAAATTTGTACGGGACGACTTACCAGGGCGGAACTTACGGCGGGGGCACAGTTTTCAAGGTTACCCCCGGCGGCAGCCTGACAACGCTATACAACTTCTGTGCCGTCAGCGGGTGCGCGGATGGCCAGTTTCCGTTTGCGGGGCTGACACTGGCGCTAACCGGAAACTTGTACGGGACGACCCAGGGCGGCGGGGCCAACGGTTATGGGACGGTTTTCAGCATCACATCGGCTGGCGTGCTGACGACGGTGTACAACTTTTGCTCCCTTAGCAGGTGCGCGGACGGCGGGTACCCTTACGCGGGACTCTTTCAGGCCCTCAACGGAACGTTTTACGGCACAACCTTCATCGGCGGGCACGCCAACGGCGAATCGCCGGAAGGCACAGTGTTCAAGCTCAGGTCTAACGGCTCCCTGACTACGTTGTACCAGTTCTGCCACGGGTTCGGCACTTGCACCGACGGCTCCGCTCCGATGGCCGGGGTCATCCAGGGTATCGACGGGAACCTATACGGGACCACCTTTACGGGCGGGACGAAAGGGGGCTGGCCGGCAGGCCTGGGGGACAACGGTACGGTCTTCAAGCTCACGCAGAGTGGTGCGCTAACCACACTCTACAACTTCGACAACAGCAGCAGTTACGCGTACGGGTCCTGGCCCCGGGCGGGACTGGTTCAGGGACTCGACGGGAACTTATACGGGACGACCAACCAACGCGGGGCTAACGGCAACTATGGTGCGATCTTCAAGATCACCACCGGCGGCAGCATCACGACGCTCTATAGCTTCTGTGCCGTGAGCGGGTGCCTGGACGGCGCTAATCCCGAGGGGCCGGTGATCCAGGCTACCGATGGGAACTTTTACGGGACGACACATTTCGGCGGGGCTAACAATGGCGGCACGGTTTTCCGGATCACTCCGGCGGGTACGCTAACGACGCTGTATAGCTTCTGCGCCCAAGCCGCATGCGCGGACGGGCAATACCCTTACGCGGGGCTGTTCGAAGCAACCGACGGGATTCTGTATGGGACGACCTACCAAGGCGGGACCGCCGGCATGGGCACAGTCTTCAGTCTAAACGTGGGGCTGGGGCCGTTTGTGAAGATGCTGCCGGCGTCGGCCGCGGCGGGAGATGCGGTCAACATTCTGGGGACGAACCTGACGGGTGCGACCAGAGTCAGCTTCAACGGCGCCGCCGCCGCGTTCAAGGTGGTTTCAGATTCCTTGATCACGACTACGTTGCCGAAAGGAGCGGCCAGCGGAACGGCTAAAGTGGTGACGCCCGGCCGGACGCTCTTGAGCGCACGGTAGCCACGCGTACACCACCGCATGTACCTAAGGAAGTTCGAACTGAATTACGGTTTGGTTGCCCTCCGGCGAAGAGGCATATAGGATATGGTTGACCGTATCGTATCCGCCCCCCATAGTCCCGGCCTTATAGCTCGCCGGCACGGGCGAAACATACCAGCCGGAAGGATCGTAAAGCGCGTGATCTACATCATGCAGCACGAAGTATTGAGATTTGTCTGCCACGAATCCAACCACGGGCGCCACCGTATTATCGACGAAAGCTAATTGGAAGGCGGCCAGCTCTTTTTGTCCCTGGAAGGGTCCTGCGGCGGCCCCATAAATAGTGGGCCAACTGGCGGGCCAGGCGGAGTTCGTAGTTAGATTTTGCAAGTCATAAATCTCCCACTCGGGCGATGTTGCCGCGTCCGTGGACGTAGAGGTAATATCCACGGCAGTCCAGGCCGAGCCGGTCATGGCGCCCACGCGAACCCTGGCGGTGGTGCTCTGTAGTACCGGATTCTGCGCCCCCGTCCCCACGCCGCCGGTAGGATTACCGGGGTAGCTGGCCCAAGGCACAAAATAGAGATACTCGTTCTGATGCGCCGAATCCCAGTCCACGGCCGCGCCGGTGAAGCCCGCCAGATTGGCGGGGTTGCCCTGTCCTGTAATCGTGGGCTTGCCGGCTGTGTTCAGTGTTGTGGGATCGAGAATGGTGTAAGAAGCCGGATTGGTAAATGCCGCCGGGTCGGCCGCCGTGCCGCCGCCCCAGGTGTCGTAACGGGCTATCACGGGCTTGAGGAACGGGATGAAATAGATATACCGATATCCGTCGTACGCGACGGACTGATATGCCTCCGCGTTGCTGCTGACGCTGGCCCCCATGTCGAAAGCAGCCCAGGAGCCGATGTCGCTGAAAGGCAAAGTGGTGTCATAGCGGAAGATGTTGCCGCTAAGGCCGTTGGTCTTGTTTCCCAATGGCGCATAATAGACAAACCGGCCGTCGGACACCGCGGTACACCAGCCATACCGATTTCCCAGGGCGCCTCCCGCCGGGGGAGGAACAAAAGTCTCATAAGCGCTGGTGGCAGTCACCGGCTGAGAGGCGTCGTAGGAGAAGAAAACCGGGTGGGCCGAACTCGGCGTGGGGTAGGCTATAGTTCCCTGGATCGCTCCGCCTTGATAACCCGCCGGCGAATTGGGCACGGTTCCTTTACCTGCCCAATTGAGTTCAGTCAGATCGAAATACGACCAGTTGCCAGCGTCGTTGAAGCCCGAAACTTGGTCCGCGGCATTGTAGGTTACAATCACCGATTGCGGAATCGCATCTGCGATCGTGTCAACCCAGGTGGCGCCGCCGTTGATGACCTCCCATGGGAAATAGACAGCTTTGCCCGCCACATAAGCGCCGTCCTGATAGCCCACGCTATTCAGTGCTTGCTCCCCGCCGGTTGTACTGGTGGCCGTGATCGTAGGAAAGCCCGGTAGAGTGGAAGGTCCCACGGTAAAATTATTCGACTTCGTCTGCACTATGTTAAAGGGGGCCGAACTCGAAGTGCTAACGGGAATGGTCACGGTGTTGGACGTCGCGCCGCCGATGGACAGCGTGACGGTTACCGCGGTCCCCGCGGCGGTGCTGGCCGGCACCAGCGCATTCACCTGATACAAACCCACGTACCCGGGCGCGAGGCCGGAGAACTGGACGGTCGCCTTTACTCCGCCGATCGTCACAATGGGAGTCGTCGTGGTTTCCGCTAAAGGTTGTGCGGGCGTGGGCGCTCCGCTGGCGGGCGTGTTCGATATAGGGCCGAGACCGGTGCAATATATGAGGATGTATGTGCTGCCGGGGATCGCCGCATTGGCGGAATCCAGCAACTGGTAATTCGAGTCGAGGATAGCGCCTGAGCCGCTGCCGGCGGTATTCAGGGTGAAGATGCCGGGGGCATAGGCCGCCAGAGGGACGGTTTGTGCGGTGGTGCTCGCGCCGTTTATGCTGGCGGCCAGTGTGGCGGATGTTTGGCCCGCCAGTTCCCACGGCACCTGAAAGTTCACCTGTGTTCCGTCGACGAAAAACAGGGGCGCATTCGTGCTGCCGCCAAATAGGAGCGACAGGCCCGAGAGGGAAGTGGGAAGGGGCAGAACCTGGGCTGCCATGGAGCCCGTCACCGCATAGGCGCCGAAAGCCGAAGCGATGCTGCCGGGCGCTACTGGCGCCGTATAACTGGCGGCATTGACCACGCCTCCAGCACTGATCGACCTGGGGGCGGGTACGGAGACCGTGTGAACCTGCCCGAACGCCGAATATGAAACCAGCCAAGTCAGAATCGGAACAAATAATAAACGCATGTTTTTCCCTGTTGGGAGCGGTTACTTGAAGTGATCGCCCCGGTACTAACTTCAGTCCATTACGCATGCGGACCGCCACTGTTAGAATCGCTACTACCCGGAGCATCTCACTGATCCAGGCAGCCGACGACGGGACCACCCATACGGGCGGGGCGAAAATGGGCTGGCAGGAAGGCTTGGGGGGACGTCGGCACGGTCTTTCGCCGATCGGCAAGGCGCGCGCATTGGAACTCCAAATCTCGGGTATTCGCCAGACCTTGGAGAACGGCGGCGAAGTTGAGATTGGCGGCCGCGTGGCACAGCGCATTTTCGACGTCCTGCAGCTCGTGGCGGCCGGTTTTGAAGCATCGGCGGCGGAGTGTTAATGCGGCTGTCCAGTGCGATGTTCTGATCCAGTTGGCGCCGAGACTTGGCGGCGCGCTCGTTATCCGGAGGGGACTAGCCGGATGCCTTTGCACAGGCGTCCGCTGTCTGGGCACGGAAATTCACCCGCTTCGAAGAATCCGGTGGAGACGAGTTGGTGGATCAAATCGTTGACCGCCTGCTTTGTGTCGGGGTTCCGGGCAAAATTTCTGCGCAACCAAAAGTCGAGGGACCGGGGCTTGCGATGTCTGCTGAATTTACATTTGGCCTGCCCCTGGATAATATGCTGGCGTCCAGAGTTCTTAAGATGCTGAATGAGCGTGCGGACTTGAAACGTCGCCCCGGGTACGCCATAAGGTAGCCTGATCCAGCCGCCGCCAAGTGAACCGCTGGGACCTCGGGACTCTTTGGCCCTCGGCGCGACGGGAGCTTTGGTGGGGCTGATTTTGGGTGACGGCACTTGTTGTGACTTTAGTGCTTTGCCCTTCATCATTAGAAAGCGGTCAAGGTCGCGCTTGGCCGGCAGGCTGGACGCATCGACGATCTGCCAGCCACGTGTGATTGCGTTTAGGAAATTCGAAACCGTCTCCAGGTCGCTGTAGACCGAGGGCCTGTGCTTCGATCGCCATCCCGGACGGACTTCGTCGAAGTAGTAGTTCATCGCGCGGAAGTTGAATCGGTCGATGAGCGGGACTTCCGAGGGCCTCAGCAGATGCAAGAGAAAACTGACCGTGATGTAACGGTGCGGCCCTCCCACGGCGGTATCAAGCCGGTTAAAGGCCTCGCCTGGAGAACCGAGGATAGCAGGAGACAGAACTGGCCACCGCTCCTGAATACAAGAGATTAGCGATTCATGGTGAGATGGAATGCGTTGTTTGCCAAGATGCCCGAACTTCCAAAGAATCGCGGTGCGGATGTCGCTGCCGGTAACCTCGTCAGGCGCGCCGAAGGCACGCAGCAGGTCCTCGTAGACCCCCGGCGGATACTTGCGTTCATCGTACTTTGACACGTATTCGTCGAAATACGGACGGATTCGCTCGACCACACGACGTGCCTCTTCTTCGCTAAGCTCGGTCCTTCCGCCAGGCTGTGACATTTTCCGAAACCATCACGCACGTTTGCGACTTTCAGCTCGCGTGGCGATCGCTACCAGCGCGCGCAGCGCATCATTGACCGATTTCGAATCGGGAAAAGCGTCGGACAGTTCCGGATCTATGAGGACGACGTTGACGCCCAGGCGGTACCTGTCGACGTATTTGCCGCGTACGCCGCCGGAGAAATCGTACTCCGCTCTCATCTCACGAGTTCGCGGCTTAGAGGGAGGCTTCTTCATAATTGCGTCTCTCACGCTTACTTGCAGGACGAGCGCTGATCAGGCGGACCCGCTGTCCTCTAATAGTATGAACCACAATCAATAGCTTCGCTTGGCGGACATTCCGATAATGACGAAGCGCTCTTCATCGATGCTTTCCTCCGGGTCGGGAATCGTGACCGACAGCGGGTCATCGAAGACGGCGGTCGCCTCCGTAAATCCGACGCTGTGTTTCCGCTGATTCGCCGAATCCTTTTTCGGATCCCACTCAAATGCGATTCCATACATTTACTCCCCCCGGCTGATCCCCAGCGCCCGAATCCGCTTATGCAAATTCGTCCGCTCCATCCCCAACGCCCGCGCCGCGCCCGACACGTTCCAACCCGCCTCCTCCAGCGCGCGCAAAATATGATCGCGTTCGGCCGATTCGCGGGCCTCTTGCACGCTCGACCGCGGCCCCGGGTCCCGCTGCAGGCGAATCTCCACGGGAATCGCGTCGCGCGTCAGCCGCTCGCCCGCGGTCAGTATGGCCATGCGCTCGATGGCGTTGCGCAACTCGCGCGCATTGCCCGGCCAGGTGTGGGCCTCCAGGATCGGGTAGACCGAATCCTCCAGGGTCTTGTGCTTGAAATTGTTGCGCGCGCAGAA
>JBEKTJ010000039.1:0-40112 GCA_049516155.1 Bryobacteraceae bacterium | reverse complement strand
GACCTCTATATTCCGTTGATCGACGAGATGGGAGGCGCGCGGGAGCTAGAGGGAGGGCGCGCCCGCCGGACGCTGGAGGAGTCCCTGGCTGAGCCGCGGCTGGTGATCCTGGGCGATCCCGGCTCGGGCAAGACCACCTTCCTGCGGCGCATCGCCCATGCCGCGTGCGACCGGAGGCTGGCCGACGCTTCGGCGCCGCTCCCGCTGCTGCTTCGGATTTCCGAGCTTTCCGAGTTCGTCGAGCGCCACGACCGGAAGGACGCGCCCACGCTGCTGCCGCGCCTGCTGGCGCAGCAGACGCGAGACCTCGGCGTCGCGCTGGACGAGTATTTCTTCGAACTGCAGCTCACCAGGGGCCCGTGCCTGCTGCTGGTGGACGGGTTGGATGAAGCTCCCAACGAGTGGATGAAGCTCCCAACGAGGCGGCGCGCGAGACCGTTTCCCGGCTGATTGAGAAAGCCGCGCGCGCCTGGCCCAACTGCCGATTCGTGGTAACCACCCGCCCAAAGGCCTATGAAGAAGAGTTGATGCTCGCGGATTTCCACCATGCGCGCATCGGGCCATTAGAGCCCGAAGCTGTGCGCATGTTCCTGCAGCGGTGGGCAGCCGCGCTGATTGCCGAAAACCCCGAGCGGGCCAAGCGCCACGCCCGTGACTTGATCGAGGCAGTGGAAAGCCGGGCGGAGATCCGGCGCATCGCCGGCAACCCGGTGATGCTGACCGCGCTGGCGGTGCTGCATTGGAACGAGAAGCGCATGCCGGAGCAGCGGGCCGACCTGTACGATTCGATCCTGACGTGGCTGGCCCGCTCGCGGAAGCGCCGCCCGGGGAGGCTGAGTCCGGAAGAGTGCATCAAAGTTCTGCAAGAGCTGGCGGGCGCGATGCAAGGGCATCCGGAGGGACGCCAGGTGCAGGCCCCGCGCGATTGGGCGGCTAAGGCGGTCGCGCGGCAGTTTCAAGGTAGCTTGGCCCGGGCGATGGGGTTCCTTGAGGAGGAGGAGAAAGACAGCGGCATAGGAGGAGGAGAAAGACAGCGGCATCGTGGTGAACCGGGGCGCGGACGTCAAGTTTTGGCACCTCACCTTTCAGGAGTTCCTGGCGGCGCGGCTGCTGGCCAAGATGGACGCCGCCGAACGGCATTCTCTGCTGTTCGCGGAAGGGCGCGCGTGGCTGCCGGAGTGGCGCGAAGTGGTGCTGCTGCTGGCTGGAATCCTGTATCAGGACCGGGCGGAGAATGTAAGCGCGCTGGTCGCGGCGGCGCTGGACGACCTATACGGTTCGAATCTGGCCAAACGCATGTTTCATTGGGTGGGTGCGAAGCCCAAGCTGGCAGAGCAGGCGCGCTGCTTCGGCTTGTTGGGCGCGATGCTGCGCGACTTGCAGCCGCTCGGGTACACGCCGCCCGATCCCAGGTACGCCGAGGTCAAGAATGCAGTTCTGTGCATCTTCGAGGCGAATCAGGCCGCTCAAATTCCCTTGAAGACCCGCTTAGCGGCCGCGGAAGCGTTGGGACAGGCTGGAGATCCACGATTGCGTCTCCCGCGCGATCCGGACTATTGGGTGCGCGTGGAGGGATTTGAAATCGGCAAATATCTGGTGACCGTTCAGGAGTACCGGCTTTTTGTGGAAGACGGCGGTCCGACGCCGAAGAACTGGGACAACCAGCTACTGCGGCCCAATTGTCCGGTCGTGGGTATAACCTGGTTCGACGCGAGGGCCTACTGCGATTGGGCGCGCGTGCGGTTGCCGACTCAGGCGGAATGGGAACGGGCCGCGCGGGGAGCGGAGGGGCGCGAGTATCCGTGGGGCAAGGACGCGCCCGATCCCGACCGGGCGAACTACGATCAGACGAAGCTTGGGCGAGTCAGCCCGGTTGGGCTATTTCCACGAGGTTCGACGCCCGACGGGATGGCGGACCTGGCGGGTAATGTGTGGGAGTGGGTTGCCGACTGGTACGACGACTCGAAGGAATTGCGCGTCCTGCGGGGCGGTTCGTGGAGCATCAATTCGGCGAACCTCCGCGCGTCGGTCCGCGACAGGTGGCGCCGACCTGGCGACAGGTACGTCAACATCGGGTTTCGTTGTGCTCGGGAAGTGTTCCCTTGATTCTTTTTTCTTTTTCCTTTTAGCGGCGAAGCCGCTCAAAAAATTTTCGCAGGCCCTGTTTCATCACCCCGGCCAAGCTTCGCTTTCGCTACCACAGGGCCGGGGGGCGCTTTTGTGTTCGACGCCGCGGCATTAACCGCCACGTCCGGAGTGCGATCCGGAAGTGAAGAACGCACACCCGAAGCGGTCGTGACCGCTCCGGCTCTGGCTGCGGAAGACTTGCACCTTCCGCTCCACATCCCGAGCACAACGAAACCCGATGTTGTCGTTCCTGTTGCCAGGTTGGTTCCTGTTGCGGACCGACGCGCGGAGGTTCGCCGAATTGTTGCTCCACGAACCGCCCCGCAGGTTAGATCGCACACCGCCCTCAATCATACACCATTGGCGCTCGCTCGCCATAGCGCTACAACCGGCGCATCCGCACGGTAGCCCGCAAATTTGCCACCCCCGCCGTATACCGGCTGTCCGCCACGGCAAAGGCGATGGCATCCTCCAGCCAGTCGTGCCACACCCCATCCGGATCGTGCGACGCCACAGTCAGCGTGTACTCTCCGTTGCATAGCTCGCAGCGGAAGGCAAAATCGAGCCGAAACACCTCGCCGCCCACGCACGGCCCGAGTTTGATCCCCTCCAGCTCCGTGTTCGTGCCGTAGACGTTCAAGCCCGCCCGGCTGCGGATCATCATCCCCACAACGGGATCGGCCACCGCGCACGCGACGCGCAGCGTCACCCGCACCACCACCAGTTCGCCGCTGCGCACGACGCTGGCCGGTTGGCCCGATTCGCCTAGCAACTCCAGATTCTCGACGCGTGCGCGGCCATCGCCCCGCCGCCACCGAGGATTCATGGGCGCCGCCGCCGCGCCCCACTCCCGCACGCGCCGCGCGATATGGCTGGCGTAAGCGCGCAACGTCTCCGCCGGATCGCCCCGGCCGGCCAGCTTGCCCCCATCCAGCCACCAGACTTCGTCGGCCAGTTGCAGCAGCAGTTCCTCTTCGTGCGAAACCAGCAGCACGGTGGCCCCCGCGCGCCGCAACCGGTCGAGCGCCACCGCCGCGCTTTGCCGCTCCAGGGCGTCGCGCTGCGCCAAGGTATGCTCCATGGCCAGGACGGCCACCGGCGAGAAGTCCAGCGCGGTTTCCGGTCCGAGGAAGCGGCGAGGCTCGCCCGCCTCCACCGCGCCCGACGCGGGTTTCGCCAACCCAGCCGCCAGCCGCAGCAGAGCGCCTTTCCCCGAGCCATTCTCGCCGACGACTCCGATCACCGCGCCATCCGGCACAGTCGCGTCCAGACCCGCCAGCGGTGCGCAAACGACCTGCCGAAAAACAATCGCCATTATAGATAGAATACCGAGTAGGCATGCCCGACTCCAACGTACTCGACCGCATGCGCCAGGATTGGAACCAGCGCGCCCGCGAGGATCCGCATTACTACGTCGCCTTCGGCAGGCGCGAACAGGACGATGCGGAGTTCTTCGCCACCGCGGCCGATGTGCTGCGCGGCTTGCGCGCCGAGGCCCGCCATCTGCGCATCGCCGGACAGCCGTTTCCGCGCAACCTGAAGGCGCTCGAGATCGGTTGTGGGCCGGGGCGTTTGATGCGCCCGCTCAGCGCGGACTTCGCCGAGATTCACGGCATCGACGTCTCGGATGAAATGATCGGGCTGGCGCGCGAGAAATTGCGAGGCATTTCGAACGCGCACGTATACCACGCCGGCACATCCGACCTCTCCCAGTTTGCCGACGAGTCGTTCGACTTCGTCTACTCTTATGCCGTGTTCCAACACATTCCCAGCCGCGAGGTGGTGCTCGGGTATCTGGCGGATGTGCGGCGCGTGCTTAAGCCGGGCGGCGTCCTGCGCTGCCAGATCAACGGATTGCCCGACGCATTCCAGCGCTATAACACCTGGGACGGCGTACGCATTCAGGCGCCCGACGTGGCGGACTTCGCCGTGCGCCACGATTTCCAGCTCTATGCGCTCGAGAATGTGGACACGCAGTACTTGTGGACCACGTGGCGCAAGCGGGCTGACGGGTGGCGCGCGGCTCTGCGCCACGGGCTGCCTCCGGAGCCGGCGCCTTCCACTTGCATCCGCATCATCAGCAACGCGCTCACCGCCGATCCGCTGGTGCCGGCCTCGGGACCCCGCGCATTTGCCGCGTTGCGCATCGAGAACCTGCCGGCGGATTGCGATCTGATCAACCTGGAGGTATTGATCGACGGCCGCCCCGGCGCGCTTTCCTACCTGGGTCCGCCCGAGTGGGATGGGGTGGTGCAGTTGAACGCCGCAATACCAGCCGGCACCCGCACAGGGCTCGTCCCCGTGGAGGTCCGCTGGCTGGACGCGCCGATCGCTTCGGCCTGGATGCGCATCGTCCCGTCCGGACCGGTCGTGCCGCGCCTTTGCGCCGTGCGCGATGGCGACAATCTGCTTTCGGGAACTCGCATCGTCAGCCGCTCGGTGAAGCTGGTCTTCGAGGAGACGTTGCGGCCCGATCTGTTTCATGCCACCGTCGGCAGTATTCCCGTTCGCAGCGTCCTGACCGTTTGCACGGACCCCGTAGAACAGCGTCACGAGATCAATTTTGCGCTGCCGGAGTCGATTGGTGCGGGCCTGCACGAGTTGCACATCCATATGGGTTCGCGGGCGTTCCCGCCAGTGACCATTGAGGTAGCCTGACTGCGGCGGCCGATTAGCTCTGCGCCTACATTCTTCAGTCTTGTTGGTTCAAAAAAGCCTGAACAAAGAGTTCACTTCCGGAATGTAGATATATGAACCTGGTTGCAGGCCCTGTCCCGGTGGCTGTCCTCTTAACCGTCACTGTCCTGGGATCCGTGGCGCTCCAGGCACAGCGCCCAACCGGTGAAATCCGGCTCCAGGTGAAGGACCCGTCCGGCGCGGCGATGGCGGCCTCGGGAACATTGCGGAGCTTGGCCCCCGGAGTCGAGCGCAGCTTTCAGACCGATGCGCAAGGCGTTTGTGTCCTTGGAAATCTACCATACGGCCGCTACCGCCTGGAGGTTTCCACCGCGGGATTCGCCACCGAGTCCGCGCTGATCGAGGTGAAGTCCGGGGCGCCCATCTCACGCACCATTACGCTCAAGATTGGCGTTCAATCTTCCAGAATGGATGTAGTGGCGACCACGCCGCTGGCCGGAACGGATCTGGCGATCAATCAGATTGCTGGGCCCGTGCAGACGGCCACCGCGGACGACATCGCCAACAGCGGCGCGCTGGAACTCCCGGACTTGATGAACCGGCGCCTGAACGGTGTGTATCTCAATGAAATGCAGGGGAACCCTTTCCAGCCCGATGTGAATTTTCGCGGCTACACGGCTTCGCCGCTGCTGGGCACGCCCGAGGGGATCTCGGTCTATGTGGACGGCGTGCGCCAAAATCAGCCTTTTGGCGACGTGGTGAGTTGGGATCTGATCCCCAAGGACGCCATCTCCGAGATGACGCTGGTGCCGGGTTCGGACCCCCTGTTCGGGCTGAACACGCTGGGCGGAGCGATCTCGGTTACGACGAAGAGCGGACTCACCAACGCCGGCGTGAGTGGCGACATATTGTACGGCAGCAGCGGGAGGAAAGAGGTCGAAGGCGAATGGGGCGGCGGCAAAGCCACGGGGTTCAACTGGTTTTTCTCGGGGCTTGCATTTCATGAATCGGGCTGGCGCGTCGATTCGCCTTCGGATGTGGGGCAAGGATTCGGACGGCTTGGCTGGCGTACGGACAAGACCGACTTCGCCCTCACCATGTCTTACGCGTACAATATTCTGATCGGCAACGGGCTGCAGGACTACCGCCTGCTCGAAAACAATTATGCCAGCGTCTATTCCATTCCGGACAGCACCCAGGACCGCTCGCCTTCATTCAATTTCATCGCGCGGCACAGTTTCAATAACAATCTGACGCTTACCGCCAATGCCTGGTACCGCAATATCCGCACATATGCAATCGACGCCAATTTCAACGACGACGCGCAAGGCCAACTCATCTATCAGCCAACCCCGCAGGAACAAGCGACCCTCGCGGCGGCCGGTTATACGGGTTTCCCGGCTAGCGGCGCCAACATTACGAACACGCCCTTTCCGAAGTGGCCCTGCCTGGCGGAAGCTTTGGTGTTAGGCGATCCCGACCAAACCTGCGATGGCGTGAACATTTACTCAAGCGAAATTCAAAACGACTACGGCTTGTCCGGGCAGATCGCATGGCTCACTTCTCCCAGCATCGGGCGCAACCAGTTTGCCGCCGGGGCGTCGGTGGACCGCGGCAGCGTCACGTATAGACAGACCACGGATTACGCTTATGTGAATCCGAACTATACCCTCACCAGCGTTCCGGCATGGCAGGACGGATCGACGAGCGCGAACGGCTCGCCCATCAATTCAGAAGTCGATCTGCATGGCGTCACGCCCAATTGGAGCCTCTACTTCGCCGACACGCTGACTCTTGCGAAAACCGTGAACCTGACGGTTTCCGGCCGGTACAACCGGTTTACGGTGGACAATTTCGACCGGCTCAACCCGATTCCCGGCCCCGGGTCGCTCGATGGCGACTATGTATTTCAGCGATTCAACCCTGCCATCGGGATCACTTGGAGTCCGTTTTCCACGGTGAATGCCTACGCCAGATACTCCCAGGGCAGCCGCGCGCCGACGTCCATCGAACTGGGCTGTGCCGATGCGAGCGCTCCCTGCAGCCTGCCTAATTCGTTGTCCTCCGACCCGCCGCTGCAGCAGGTGGTTACGGACACCTGGGAGGCCGGCCTGCGCGGGAAGCCGGAGATTGCTTTCCTTCATAACCTGAACTGGAATGTGGGAGCGTTCCGGGCCGCAAACCACAACGATATCCTTTTCATCGCAGCCCCGCAGACCGGCACGGGATATTTCCAGAACTTCGCCAAGACACTCCGGGAGGGGTTCGACGCGAATCTCGATGGGCGCATGGGACGCGTCACCTGGGGCCTGGATTGGACTTTTCTGTCGGCCACTTATCAGAGCACCGAGACCCTGGATGGCTCGGCGAATAACACCAACAGCTTCGCACTGCAAGGATATCCGGGACTCGATGGCATCATCACCGTCCAGCCGGGGGATCGGATTCCACTCATTCCGAAGCAAACCGGGAAGGCCTATGTGGACTTCCAGGCTACTTCAAAACTTGTGTTCGACCTCAACGAGGTGGCTGTGTCGAGCTCTTATGCTCGCGGCAATGAGAACAACGCCTACCAGGCAGATGGCGTCTATTACCTCGGACCCGGCGTTTCGCCCGGCTATGCGGTGACCAACTTCCGCGCGCATTACGATCTTACGCGGCACTGGCAGTTGGCCTTGCAGATCGATAACCTTTTCAACCGCGAATATTACACCGCGGCGTGGCTCTCGAACACGGCATTGACCGGCACGGGTGCGATCCAGTCCCTGCCCTTCCCGGTTTACACCACCGGACCTTACGCCGGGAGCGCACCGGCGCTGAGTGCCACGTTCTTCTCGCCTGGGGCGCCGCGCAGGGCATGGGTCGAGCTGAGAGTCAAGTTCTGATTTGCTGAATTAGACTCCGGCTCTGGCCGCCTGAAAGGCGGCTGCGGGCAGAATTGCCCGCCCTCCAGAGTGAGAGGATGGAACTATGCGGAGGCTGTTATCCAATATCCTGCCTATGGTGTGCGCGGCCCTGATGGCCTCGCCTGCCTGGGGGCAAGTGTCCGCCTCGATTTCCGGGAAGGTCGAAGACCCTTCCGGCAGCCCCGTCAGCGGCGTCAGCGTAACGGTTACGAGTCAAGAGACAGGCGCCTCGCGCACGGCCGTCACCAATGCGGCGGGCCGCTACAGCGTACTCTCGCTGCCTCTGGGCGCGCAGGCCGTTAAGGCGGAGAAGGCGGGATTCAAGGCGGCGCTGCGCACCGGCATCGAATTGCGCGTCGGTCAGGAGGCGGTGGTCGACATTCGGCTGGCAGTCGGCGACCTGGCCCAGCAGGTTACCGTGTCGGAGCAAGAACCCGTGGTCAACACCACCACCGCGCCGGTGTCCGGGATGGTGGGCGAGCGTGAAGTGAAGGATCTGCCTCTGAACGGCAGAAGCTTCGATAATCTGATTACGCTGAACCCGGGCTCTATCAACTACAGCGCCATGAAAAGCGCCGATACCAGCACCAGTAATGGCAACACCTTTTCCGTGGACGGGCGAAGAACTGGGGACAACCTGTTCCTGCTCAACGGCATTGAATATACCGGCGCCAGCCAACTGGCCGTGACACCCGGAGGCGCAAGTGGAGAATTATTGGGGATAGACGCCATCCGCGAATTCAACGTGCTGACCGACACCTACGGAGCGGAGTACGGCAAGCGCTCCGGAGCGCAGATCGGCATAGCGACTCAGTCCGGCGCGAACGTGGTGCACGGTTCGCTGTTCGAGTTCTTGCGCAACAGCGCATTCGACGCGCGCAACTTCTTCGATCAGGCTTCCGTTCCTCCGTTTCGCCGGAACCAGTTCGGCGGAGCGCTGGGCGGGCCGCTGCGGAAAAACAAATTGTTCCTGTTTGGCAATTACGAGGGCTTCCGGCAGGCTCTGGCGGTAAGCAATGTGGCCGTCGTTCCGGACGCGGAGGCGCGCCTGGGTCTGCTGCCAAATACCGCGGGCGTTTATACCAAGGTCGTC
Organism: Bryobacteraceae bacterium; assembly: GCA_049516155.1. Classification (GTDB taxonomy): domain Bacteria; phylum Acidobacteriota; class Terriglobia; order Bryobacterales; family Bryobacteraceae; genus Bog-159. Next base: position 31,349 of record JBEKTJ010000039.1, on the reverse strand, counting down.
AATTTGAATCCAGCGATGCTGGCGTACGCATCTTTTTGGCCGCAGCCTAACGGCGCCGAGAGGCTGGTCGGAGGGCTGCCGACGGGAACCGCGCTGGCCTACAACAATCCGCGCGAGTCGATCCGGGAGGATTTCGGGACCACGCGCGCCGATTACACGCTGGGCAGCCACGATTGGCTCGCTGGAATCTACACGATCGACGATGGAAAAAGTCTGATCCCGCTCTCCGATCCGCTGTTTGCATCGTACGAAACGCTGCGGGCGCAGGTTGCCAGCGCGGAGGAGACGCATGTCTTCTCGCCGCAGGTATTGAACACGTTTGACGCGGGCTTCTCTCGCGCGAGCTTCAACCTGGATTCATCGCCTCTGGCTTCCTTTCCGGCAAGCGACTCGTTCGTCGATGGGTTGGGGCCGGGCGGAATCGTGATTGGCGGCGGCGTGACCACCACAAGCGCAGGATCTATCACGTCGGCCGGTCCGAACAATGCCGCGAATGTCTGGGAACGGCGCAATCTTTTCACGTGGACCGACAGTATCCGGATGGTCAAGGGGAAGCATCAGATCGCCGCCGGGGTGTGGTTTCAGCGCCTGCAGGATAATGACGACACCGCGTCGCGCCAATTAGGGCAAGCGACTTTCGCCAGCCTGACCACATTCTTGCAGGGCAAGGTCAGCAGCTTCCAGGTGGTGCCCTCGCCCAGCGAGTTGGGCTGGCGAAGTCTCCTGGGCGCATGGTATTTCGAAGACACGATCAAGCTGCTGCCGAATCTTACGCTGCGGGCGGGCATCCGGCAGGAATTTACCAACGGTTGGAACGAAGTGGACGGCCGGGCCGCCAATTACATCACCAATGGCGACGGCGTACTCGAAACCACGCCCATCGTCGGGCATTCCGCGTTCACGCAAAATAACGCGACCCATTTGTTCGGCCCACGGATCGGCCTGGCTTGGGATGTCTTTGGGAACGGCCGCACAGTGCTACGCGCCGGCTTCGGTACGTATTACTCGCTGATCGACGACCTCAGCTTCCTTCTGAATTCAGTGCCGCCATACAACGGGGCGCTCTCGTTCGCCAACGTCTCGCTGCCCTCGATCCTGCCGATTTTTCCGAACGTGGCGCCGCCGCCCTCGTGCGGCCCAGGCATCCCAGCGCCATGTACCACCTACGCGCCGCAGGGTGTCCAGCCCAACGCGAAGACGCCCACGGTGGAGGAGTGGCGCTTCACGGTGGAGCGTCAGCTTGATCGCAACTCGGTCCTGCGGCTGGCGTACGTGGGGTCCTTCGGATACCACGGTCTTTTGAGCGTAGATCCGAACACCATTCCCACACAGATCTGCGCCAGCCCGGAAGGCTGCAAGGCAGGCGGAACGCCGGGCACAACTACCAGCGTCGTACCTCAAGGCGCACAGTATATCCCGGTCGGAACCCGGCCGAATCCGTACCTGGGCGCGGGCTTCTTCTGGTATACGGAGGGGAACAGCAGTTACAACGCACTGCAAGTGGACGCCAGCCGGCGTTTGACACAGGGCCTGGAGTTCCGGGCGAATTACACCTGGTCGAAGAATCTGGACATGAATTCGGCGCTGACGGGCGCGCAGGCGAACAATCAGGCGCAAATGATTCTGGACCGGAACGATTTGAAGCGGGACTGGGGGCTCTCGGCACTGAACGCCACCAACCAGGGCAGCATCTCCTGGATCTACGCGCTGCCACTGGGACGGGGCCAGCGCTGGCTGGCGGGCCCCAGCCGCCTTGAGGACGCGCTGATCCGCGGATGGCATCTCGATGGAATCGCCACGCTGTTGAGCGGCTTCCCGTTCACGCCGCAGATCGGCTCGAACCGGTCGGGAGACGGAGACACCAGAAATCCGGATCGGCCGTCCTTGAACCCGGCGTTCAGCGGACCGGTGGTGTTGGGAAACCCGAACCAGTGGTTCAACCCAGCCGCGTTTATGCTGCCCGCGGCAGGAACCTACGGCGACCTGGGCCGCGGAACTTATACGGGTCCGGGATTGGCGGAGTTGGACCTATCTCTGGTCAAGAATATCCCGGTAGGCGAGCGCATGCATCTGCAGTTTCGATCGGAATTCTTCAACATACTCAACCACACGAACCTGGGGACGCCCAACGCCATCGTGTTTTCAGGCGGCGCGATCAGCCCATCCGCGGGGTTAATCTCCGCAACGGCCACCACGTCGCGACAGATTCAGTTCGGGCTGAAGCTGATTTTCTGAGCGTCGGGGGTCATGCGCCCAACCGGATACAAATCAGGTGGCCGCTATCCGCCAGCACTTGGTTGCTGATTTGCCCCGCCACATATGCGTGGTAGCTATTCTTATCCAGGACGAAAACGCGGGCGCGGCCGGCGCGCAACGCGTCCAACAGATCCGAGCGGCTGAACAGCCGGATCAGGAAGCGGTCGCCATACCACTGCAACTGATTGTCTTCGTCGAACCGGGGCTGGCCGGCGTCGTAGAACGCGACCCGCTCGCCAGAGGCTGTGGCTGCTGAGGCGGCTTTGGCGATGGGCCGGATATCGGCGGCTTCGAAGTGCGTTCGAGGGAACGCCGATACAGCCAATACGGCGAGCGCCATCAGGCAAGCAGCCACGCGCATGCCCCCGCGCAGCCAGCGATCCGGCACGAACTGCCTAAAGCCCAGCGCCGCGAGTATGGCGAAAGCGGGATACGCCGGGAGCATGTATCGCAAGACGCGGCTGCGAGCGGCCGCGCATAGAACAAAAATCACCGCCACCCAGGGGAGCAGCAACCACAGCCGCCGGTCCCGCTTATGAACGACAACCGCGATGCCAGCCAACATGGCGGGCAGCCAGGGCCAGTACGATTTGGCCAACATCCAGGCGTATTCGAACGCGCCGGTGTAACGCCGCCACGCCGGAGACAATCCGCCATAAACTTCGTTGCGCAACCAGGCGGAGTGCACCTGCAGGAACCAGAAACCGAACAGGTGAATGAGGTAGGCATACCAGGCCGCCAACGGCAAATAGGCCACCCCCAGAGCCGGAATCGCATAGCCCAAGGGGGGGCGGCGCCGGTTGACGATGAGGTCAAGTACAAAGACTGCCGGGAGGGCCAGCCCCATCATGCTGCGAGTCATCTGGGCAAGGGCCGTGCAGGCGCCCGCCGCCAGGTACCAACGCGGATCGTCCGCAGTACGCGACCATGCGCAGACCGCGCATAGGACGAAGAATGTGAACGGCACATCGGTCATGCCGCGCGCGGTGTACTTCAGGAAGTAGAAGCTGGTGGCCATGACAAACATGGCCAAAATGGCGGTGTACGAATCGCCGGTGAGATGGCGTGCCAGCCAGTAGACGAGCAGTATGACACCCAGGCCGCATAAGGCGGAGGGCAGCCGGGCCAGCGCATCCGAAAAGCCGAAAGGCGCGAATAGCGACGCTTCCATCCACTCAAGCAGGGGCGGATTTTCGAGGGCCGGCTCGCCGTTGCTGTGCGGCACCAACCAGTCTCCGGTGCGCAGAATGTCCTTGGCGATGTGGGCGTACTGCGCGTCGTCATAGCCGGTGAGATCGCCTGTGCGGAGCGGCGCAAGAACAAGGATGGCGGAAAGAATTGCGAGGATCGTGAAGTACCGGGGGGTATCCAACAAGCCAAGTATATCGCGCGGCTTTACGTCAGCAACTCTTCCACGCTCTTGGCGTCCAGCACACGTTCGCTGAGGTCTTCGAGTTGCTCGGCCGGCAGCGCCGCCAGTTTTTCGCGGGCCCAACCCGGTAATGTGCCGAAGCGCTTCTCAATCTGTCGGCGCAAGACGGTGAGTTCACCTTCCTGGCGGCCTTTCTGTTCCGCTTCAATAATGATGGGTCCCAAGACCTCGTGTTCCCGAATATCAAGATCAATTGGCATTTTCCGTGTCTCCTGCTCCACCGCATTCGATAAGTGCCGCAACCCGGCGAGGATCATCAACTGAGCCAGAGCGGTTTCCCGGGCCGCCACCGCCAGACCGGCGATCCGCCCTACAATCTTGCGGATTGCCTCTTCATGGTCCCCCAAATGCGCGAGGATGGCAAGTACATTATCGCCCACATCCCCACTTTCGAGCAGACGGTCGCCATTCAGGGTGCGAATATCGATCAGACTGTATTCGAATAACAGTCCGGGGCCGCGCAGTTGATTCTGCATCCGCATTGGCGCCTCACCAACGTAGAGCAGAATCTGCCGGGGAAATCTTCCGAACAGCCGCTGCACTCCGAGACAGTATTCGGCCATCCGGAACGGCATTGCCGTGTCGTTACCGCTCTGCAACTCAAGGTGGACCTAGCCGCCATCGGCCGTCTCGCCGAGCAGGTCCAATCGCAGATTCTGCACTTTGGGCAATTCGACATCCAGCCACTTGACGATGGCCGTACCGGTCAACTCGCGCATGGTCAGCGAGGCGGAACCTTGCAATAGCAGCTTCAAGGCTATGTCGTATTCCTGCATTACGGAGAAAGGTGGGGTGACTGCGGCGTTTCTCTCATTGGGATAACTGCGTGGGCAGGTATCAGGCCTGCCCACGTTGGGTGGGTACAACTACTTCTGCGGAGGAGTGGTAGCCGTCGTCGAGGTGGTGCTCTTTTTGGTGCTGTGCTTCGATGCGGTCTTTTTGGTCTTCTTGGCCGTGCTCTTCTGGGTCGCCGTGGACTGGTTGGGGGCCGGCGCCGTGTTCTGCGCAAAGGTCAGGGGCAGGGTGGCGGCGGCAAAAACGATCGCGAGTAAGCTCTTTTTCATTTTGATTCTCCTTGAGGGACTTTCTTGTCCCGTCTATTCCATTCTGCGGTAACCCCCGTTTTTATACGATAGACTCGAAGGGCTAACTCGCGAACGAAAGAGGACGCTGCAATCGCCGAATCGTAGCCCCTTTGAGGGCACTCGAATAGCCCCGATAGGGTATATCCGTCCGGGCCGCCGTAGCGCCATCATAGACTTGGAGGATCGTGAAGGAACATTCACCTGCGCCCGACCGCCGGATCACGCACCGCAGTCTGCTGCGCGTCTTGACCGCGGGCTTCAGCTTGGTCATCATTCTGTTGCTGGCTGGCGCATTCATCGGCATCGGCAACATCCGCAGCATTAAGGACAATGCGGCGCGGCTGGTGGGGGAGCAGCAGTCCACGAACCGGCTGCTGGAGGAAGTACACCGCCAGCAGGCGAGCCTGAGCGAAGTTTTTTCGATCCTGGCGCGGGACCCGGATTCCGTGGATGAAGGCAAGATTCTGTCGGAACTGAACGAGGCGGACCGCAACATCGACCGCATCGTGGCAGAGGGCGCGCAGACTCCGCAGCGGCGCCTCTACGATCAACTCCGGCAAACTTCCGCGGCATTTTCGGCAGAGGCGCGGCGTCTGCTGGCGGTCGAGGAGCCGGAAACATTTTCGTCGCAGGATTTGTTCCGAGACCACGAGGCGTTCATCTCGGTGGTGGCCAAGCTAATCGAGGCCAGTTACCACAGGGCCGTCGCGGCACAGAATCAAATCGACCAGCGTTCGGAGCGACTGGTAAGACAATCCACCGCGTTCCTGGCGGCATTTCTGACGCTGGCATTGCTCTGCACGGTGCTGACCGTGCGCCTGACCGCGCAATTGCTGCGCAAAATGGATTGGCAGGAAAGCGAACTGAGCCGGGTATCCTGGCACATGCTGGAAGATCAGGAGAGCACCGCGCGACGTTTCTCGCATGAGCTGCACGACGAGCTGGGACAGTCGCTGACGGCGGTGAAAGCCAACCTGGCGGCCCTACGCGGCGCGCAGGACGGCTCACCCGGGGCCGCCCGTCTGGACGACTGCCTACGGCTGGTGGACGAATCCATAGGCAATGTACGGCAGATGTCGCAATTGCTGCGTCCCACAATTCTGGACGATTTTGGTTTGGAGGCCGCGCTACGCTGGCTTTGCGAAGGCTTCACGCACCGCACGGGAATCCAAACTGAATTCAAATCCGAGATATCCGGCCGCCTGCCGGATGAGACGGAAACGCACCTGTTCCGGCTGGCGCAGGAGGCGCTCACCAATGTGGCCCGGCATTCCGGTGCGCACACCGCCGCGGTAACGCTGGATTCGCGGGGCGGCGAAGTGTGCCTGTCGATTCGGGACGACGGGCATGGGTTACCGGCCGCTGGCGGTGGGCCGCGCGGCATGGGTATGATCGGGATGCGGGCGCGCGCGCGTAGCGTGGGCGGCGACTTGACCGTGCGCTCGAAAGCCGGACAGGGCGTCGAGATTGAAGTGCGCGTACCGGCGGGCGGTGTTGAGCATGAGAGAAAAGATCCACATCCTGTTGGCTGACGACCATGCGGTGGTGCGGCAGGGATTCAAAATGATTCTGGCCGCGCAGCCGGATATGGAGATCGTGGGCGAGGCAGGCAACGGCCGCGAAGCGCTCGACCTGGCCGGACAGTTGCAGCCCGACGTGATCGTGATGGATGTGGCCATGCCGGAACTGAACGGGATCGAAGCCACGCGCCGGGTGGCCGAGGTTTCTCCGCGATCGCGAGTGCTGGCGCTGAGCATGCACAAGGATTCGGTGTACGTCCGCGAAATCCTGCGCGCGGGGGCGCGCGGCTATCTGCTGAAGGATTCCATCGCCAGCGACCTGCTGGCCGCGGTGCGCGCCATCGCCCGCGGGGAAGGCTATCTAAGCCCCGGTGTATCGGACGCGGTGCTGAACGATTATCGCCGGCATGTGACCGACCCCATCGACCTGCTGACCAGCCGGGAGCGCGAGGTGCTGCAGATGATCGCGGAAGGCAAGACGAATAAAGACATCGCCACGGTATTGAATTTGAGTGTGTACACGGTGGATGCGCATCGCGGACGGATTATGGAAAAGCTGAATGTGCACAGCGTCACCGACCTGGTGCGGTTCGCGGTGCGGTGCGGGTTGGTGGATTGAGTGCGGCAGGAGTGATGTTAGCCGGCAACTTCCCAATAGGTCTGATAGACCTGATCGCCAATAAACCCGAATGGCCGCACGCGAATGTCGCCGGCCTCGGTGCGCGCCAGCCAATCGTCGCCGGCGGCTCTCTCGATGCGGACCGAGTCCAACTGGCCGCGTGTGAGTTTGGGCTGCGATTCGGTAAGCGCGAACATCACCTGGGGACCGCGCAGCAGGGCGACTTGATTGGGATTCTGAACGTCTATGGGTTCGTGCCGCAAGCTCTGGCCGATCTCCAGTTCAATTCTGTCGCCCGTCTTCCATTCCTTGTTCACCGGGAAAAAGCCGGGCGCCGGATCCGCGCGCTCGCGATGGCCGTTGACGGAGACCGTGACGCCCTTTCCGGCCCACGCCGGGATCCGCAGATATACCGTGAAGCGGTTTGACGGCGCGGCGGTCAATGTCAGCGCGGCGCCGGTTCCTGACGGGTAGTCAGTCTCTTGCAGGATCGAGCAGCGTGCGGCGCCCCGCTTCCAAGTCACACGCGATGGGACATAAAGATTCACATAGATGCCATCCGGCGCACGCAGATAGGAACTGATTCCATAATCCGCCGTCAGTTGCGGAAACGTTCCCGAACAGCAAGGCCACTTGTCGTCCTTGTCCCAACGATACTGCGCGTCGGGAATGTTGCGATCGTAACTCTTGCGCGCGGCGGCATGGTAGTCGGAATAGTAAAACGTGGAGCCGTCTTCGAGAATCGGCTGGATGCCCAGAGCCACGTTGTACAGCATGCGCTCCATGCTATCGCCATAGCGCGACTGCCGGGTTTGCGCCAGCAGATAGCGCATCAATTTGAAATGCGCGTACGCGCCGCAACCCGATTCAAAGTGCCGGTGGGTGGTGCGCAGGCTGTCCCCCAGTTCGCCCTTGCCCGGCGCGACGAAGGCCTCATTCGGGCCCCAGCCGGCGGTCGCGTAGCTCTGATCTTTCAGGATCATATCCACCGCATTCGTGACCGCACGGAAGTACTTGGCATCGCCCAGTTTCAGGTACCCTTGCATGCCCGAGCTGAGCGCATTCACGTGACTATAGGCGTGCAATCCAGGGAGTACGTTTTGTCCTTCGGCCAGCGGATCGAAGAAGCCTTTGTCCAACAGATACCGTCTGCCTAAGTCGTAATACTTGCGGTCGCCAGTGCGCTCGAATGCGATGAAAAGGTTTTCCGCAAATGTATAAGTTTCGTCCCAGGTGTAAGTTTCATCTTTGTGGGGACGTGCGTGCATTTCTTCGGACGTTAAGGCACGATCCGCCATGTGCGGGAGAGCGGCGCCGGTAGTGGCGGCAAGAACATCCAGGGCGGTGGGATCGCCGGCGCAGGAATAAGCGTCGAGCAGCCCGCATGCCAGCTTGTCATAGGTATAGCCGGGGTAGCGCAAATCGACGAAGAACTTACCCGATGGGTCCAACGTTTCGGCGTATCCGCGAACCAGGCTCCGGACCTTGGCGCGAGTGGCTTGCGAGCCGGTAGCGCGGGCGAATCGCGCGAGCGCGGAAACGTATTGGCCGAAGTGCGCGCCGGGGCAGAAGTCGTCATACCAGCCTCCCATGTCGGCGCCCGGGGCGGGCATGCCCACGCGCTGCCGGTAGATCTTCAGCATCCTATCGTCATCCAGATGCAGGAAGAAGGCGTGATTCGTATCGAACTGGCGGCGCAGCGGGCCGTCCAGGAGTTCCACTTCCGAATAATCGAATACGGAAAGGGCGCCAGGGCCGGAGACGGCTGCCATGGCGGGCGATACGGCGGCAAGTTGCAGCAATTCTCTGCGAGTCAACATGGCTCAAATCTCCTTGACAACCGTTTCGGCCGCCAACACATCGTGATTGGCGTTCAGCAGAACGCGCCTGGGCTTTTTGGGCAGGCGCAGCTTGATCTCGTTTGAAGTCATGTTCCCCAGCAGCGCCACCTCACCGGCACGCACCACATGTCCATCGAAATCGAAATAGATAGGCGCGGCCATCACGAACCTGGAAGATACTCCGCTCTGGGTAACCTTGGCGGTGAAGAGGAATTTGCCGCCCGCCTCCGGCGCGAGCGAATACTCCATCCTGTAACTGGGCGCCTCGGTCCCGTATACCCACTGCCGAAAGAACCAATCCATCTTGCCGTTTCTCTCGAGATCCAAGGATGGCTTCATATGCTTCTCAACGACCGACTGGAACGACTCGGTGGAAGCGTTCCGGTTCAGATAGGTTGCCACGAAATCGTGCATCAGAGCGATGAAGTCCTTGTCGCCGGTCTCGCGATCGAGCATTAAGTAACGCAACATATGCAGCACGAAGCCGCCCTTGGGATACACCAAGCGGCTGTAAGCGCCGCCATTCTTGAAAGTGTTCAGGCGAATCCCCATCCAAAGCGGGCCGGCGTCGTTCGGGCGGATTCCAAACCTGTTCTTCGCCATGACCGTTTCCTGCGCCCGTTCCCAATACTTCAGGTATTTGTCCGGCTTCGGCTCAGTCTGCTGCAGGAACAAGCCGGCGGAGAAATCGGCGAAGCCTTCAGATAGCCATTGGTCGTGATAGGAGGCCCATCCGACCATGTGGCCCCACCACTGGTGAGAGACTTCGTGTGGTGTGACTTCCTGGATAAATTCGGCGAATCCGAATGCACTGGTTCCCATCATCATCCAGCGCTGGGTGCTATCGAAGAAGGCGCTAATGGGCAAGTAGACCAGCGTGGGCCACGACTGGCCGTAATTGAAGGCCGGCTGCTGGGTAATCGCAATGCGCCCATAGGGTGCATCTCCGAACCATGCGGTGAAGAGGCGCATGGCGTTCTGTGCATCTACCATGGCGCTCTCGGCCATCGCGGTGGGGCTGAGACTCATATTCGTACTGAAACGGCGCAGATAGTCGGGAGTCTCGCTGGTGGCGTAAGCCTCGATCTGATAGTGCGTTTTCTCGTCGAACACGGACTTCTTCTTGAATAGCCCATAATTGAAGCCGGCCACCGCCATGGGGACATCGGACACCCAATGGGAAGCCGCGTAGTCGCCCTCCCGCCATTCTTTGTCCAACTTACCGACACCAACAAGTGTGTACTGTTTGGGTACCTTGAAAGTCAGATCGTAAGTCGCTCGGTCGGCGAATGCGTTTAGGCTGGGATACCAGCTTGTGCGCGCGCCCACGGAAAAGTTGCCCGAGCCTTCTTTCTCGATGACTTTGTCGCCTTCATATTCGATGCCAATACTATAATTTTGGCCCTCGGCCAGCGCTTCCGGCATGATCACATAAAAGGACCCGTCCTCCTTTCGGCTTTCCTGAATGAACGGAATTTCCTTTTCCTTGTAAGTGACTTGGGTAACCCGGAGCCTGGGCAACAAACCGAAACCGACCACGCGCACACCGGCCAGCATGGCTTTCAGTTGGAGGACGCAGGTGGCGGATAAATGATCGTTCTTGCCGATGGCAGTCTCGATGCGATAGTGCTCGGCTGCGACGGTATGGCGATTCTCGGTGGATAGCGCGGTCCCTGCCTTCCACTCCGCCGCGTAATGCGTCAGATACCAGATGCCATCCTGCGGTCCGCCGGGATCGAAATTGATGAGCGCCACTTCCTCCGGAGAAGGCATGTAGGGCATGGCGCCGCGCGCATTAATGAAGAAGCGCAGGTCGGAATGTTTATTGCCATGGATTAAAGCGCTGAACGAACCCGCCTCTTTGGGATTGTAGAGCTCGCCCAGCATTTCGGCTTCATAGTTCTTGATATCCTCATCTTGCAGCATGTATTCGAGCATGCTGCGGGCGGTTTCGGTGCGGTGGCGGGCGCGGCCCCTGAACTCATGCCACGCGCCGCCCGCTTGGGATGCCTGATCGGTAGCTTGCGCCTGGCGCTTGACCTCATCGAAGGTATCGTCGGTGAACCAGAACACCACGGAGCGGAAGGGTTCATCGACGGTTTGTTCGCCCGAAATCTGGCGGAGGTAGGCCCGTTCGAGCGCAGTGGCGGGATCGAGATGAAAGGCTCCCTCACCGGTGAAAACGCCCGCGGCTACGCGGCCGAGCACGGGCGGCAGAAAACTGAACTGACCATTGGTGAAAGTAAAGACGACATTGTCGCGCTTGATGGTGAGGTTAGCGACGCGGAATGCGGAGCCGGGACTGGCGTTGCGCAAGGCTACATAGTTCGGATCCGAATTGGCGAATGCGGATCGCTTGCCGGCCACATCGACCACGGTTTGCTGGGCGGCGATCTTTATGGTAAAGGCTAGTGTGACGGGATCATCGGCGACTTCGACGGCCTTTTCGGCGTCTTCGAAGTCATCGTGGCGGATGGTTATAGCGTACTTACCATGGGGAACGGCGGCGAACGAGAAATGGCCCTGAGCATCGGTCAGGGCGTTCTCGGTATGCATGGTTTCGAAGTTCTTGAGAATAACGGCTGCGCCGGGGACGGCGGCGCCGCTGGGGTCCTTGACGACGCCTTCAATGGCGGTCGCGAAAATGAGCGTGGGGACCAGGAATATGAATAAGGCTAGTTTGTAAGCCACTGTGGCATTGTACTCTATCGGGCTAGGGCCACACGGGGCGGTCAAAGCCTATGTTGTTGGATTTGATGCTTGTAGCGGTTTATGCGTGGCTAGGTTCGATCTGCTCGAGCCGGGGAAGGGCCGGAACGCGGGGGCCAGGCGGGTTTTCGGCGTTGGTGGGAAGACAGTTTTCGCATATCCGTTGTGCAGGGCGATGAGATTGTCAAAGACCAAGCTGCCGTCGCCTGCCCGGCGGGCGGCTGCGGCCGGGCTTGGGGCTCCTTTTGCAACTGCTGCATTCGGCGACGGCGGTGCGGAAGGACCGCTCCAGTTGGGCCCATTGTTTGGCCACGTAACCCAACATGACGAATTGTCTTTCGCCGAATTCAATGTAGTCGTAGATTTTGTTCGCGCTGACGGCGGCGCGTGCAAGCAACCATTGGAAGGTGACCATGGTTTTGAGGTGACACCGTTCGGTGCGGGTTTGCGGTTGCCATTCGGCTTCCAAATCGTCCCAAAGCTTGGAGTAGGCCGCGGCGTTTTCGAAGGGGAGGATGGTGCTCAGGTGCGCAGGCCGAAGGTGAGGGCATTGAAGCGGATGGCGGCTTTGCCATCGGCTGTCTTGGGGCCGGCGATTTGATGATAGATGGGGCGGAGTGGGGGGAGGGGTACGCGGAGGGTTGTTTTGCAAGTGCTTTGGTTGGCGGGGTATGCGTGGGCGGGAGTTACTATTGAAACGTGTGATTGAAAGGCGGCCGATCGGCAGGCGGGCGGGGGCTGGAAGGCCGCCGTTGGCTGGCTCTTGATGGCGCGCTTGCCGAATGACCACGGCTGCGTATCCAGCAACCACCGATGCGTGCATCACGAGAGCAGGTGTTGGCGCGGATTTCCTGTCGCCCGTCTGCACCGAGTCCCACTCGTGCAGAATGCGGCGGTCGATTTTGGGCAGTTATGTGCTAGACGCTCTCGATATGAACTTGCTTTGGCAAGACCTGCGCTTCGGGATGCGGAGCCTCCGCAAAGATCATGGATTTGTCCTCGCCTGCATGGCCGCTCTCGGGCTGGGAATCGGTTCGACAACGGCGATTTTCAGCGTCATCGATAACGTACTTCTGCACCCTTTCCCTTACGCCGAAAGCGAACGCATCTACGGGTTCCGGATTGTCGACACGAACAGCAAGGGAGCACAGGACCGGAATTACTTCTCCGTTCCGGAGTTTCTGGATTATGAGCGGCAGAACCGGATCTTCACCGACACGATGGGCGTGTGGGAAACGACGAGTCTTTTGGGCTCGGGCGATCGGCTGGAGCCCCTAGACACCGACACGGTTACCGACAACGCGTTCCATTTTCTCGGAGTCGCGCCTTTGTTCGGCCGCGGTATTGTTCCCGGCGACGGGAAGGTTGGCGCGCCGCCCGTCTTCGTTCTCAGTTACAAGGTATGGGCCAGCCGCTTCGGGCACGACCCGAACATCGTAGGCCGAACCTTCCTCCTGAACGACAAGCCCACCACGCTGGTTGGGATCATGCCCAAACGCTTTGCATTCTGGGGCGGGGACATTTGGACGCCCGCGACCGTCGATCCCGCCGAACCTGACGCCGAGAAACGGGACTTCGTCCTCTACGGCCGCCTGAAGCCGGGGCTGGACCTCAAATCTTCGGAAGCCGAGTTGGGCGGCCTGGCGAAGCGCTTGTCGACGATTTATCCGCGGAGTTATCCCGCGCAGTTCGTCGTTCGCATGGATTCTCTCGGCTACATCGCCGTGGGCCAGTTCCGCGGCGCGCTGCTGACGCTGCTTGCGGCCGTCGGCCTGCTGCTGCTGATTGCCTGCGCTAATGTGGCGAATCTGCTGCTGGCTCGGGCAACGGTCCGCCAAAAAGAGCTGGCTCTACGGATGACGCTGGGCGCGGGACGGTGGCGAATCGTCCGCCAACTCATGACGGAAAGCATCCTGCTCTCGATTGGCGGGGCGGCCGCAGGGTGTCTGTTCGCCTCGGCAGCACTGGAGGGACTGATCGCGATCATTCCCCTGTACACGTTTCCGGATGAAGCGATCATCACCATAAACCGGGAGGTGCTGCTGGCGACGGCAGGAGTCGCTATCGCCACGGCATTCATCTTCGGGCTGGCGCCGGCGCTCGCGTCGGTCCGGGGCGATCTGAATGAAACGCTCCGGGCGGGGGCGCGCGGCAACACGGGGTTTCGCCGGGGCAGAGTGCGGCATGCTTTGGTGGCCGGCGAAGTCACGCTTTCCATGCTCCTGCTGACCGGCTCCGGCCTGTTGATGCGCACTTTCTTCCTCGAACGGCAGATCGACCTCGGCATTCGCACCAGCCATGTTTTGACCACCGGCCTGACTTTTCCCGCGGCCCGCTATCGGACGACGGACTCGCAGGCGCGCTTCCTGCGCGAGCTGCTTCCTCGCCTCGAAGCGCTTAGTGGCGTGACCTCAGCCGGTGCAGCTCTAGACTATCCCTTGGATGGCGGCAATGGCGCCGAATTCGAGGCGCCGGGCGTGGCGCACTTCGAGCGCTGGAAGGGCAGCTTTGTGCCATGCAGCCGCCGATACTTCCAGACGATCGGTCTGCGCCTGCTGGCAGGCCGGCTACCCACCGCCGATGACGAGAACGGCAAACGGAAAGTCGCGGTCATCAATCAGAGCATGGCGCGGAAATATTTCGCGCGGCAGGATCCCCTCGGGCAGCCGCTCGGGATTTCGGCCCTGAAGAACGCGCCGGATCCCATCGCCAATCCACGGTTCGAGGTGATTGGAGTGGTATCGGACATGAAGAATCGGGGAATGCGCGAGGGAGTCGCACCCGAGGCGTTCATCCCCTATTCGGTGGCTGGATATGGCCAGGATGTGATCTTCGTGCACACCGTGGGCGATCCAGCGGCCCTGACCCGCAGTCTGACAACAGAGATCCTGCGGCTCGATAGGAACGTCATTCCGCAGCAGACAATGACCATGGACAACATTCTGGACCTCGGCCAATACGCCCGCCCGCGCTTTGGCCTGGTGCTGTTTTCCGTGTTCGCGGGCATTTGGACTGGTGCTGGTGACAATCGGAGTCTACAGCGTCGTTTCCTGGACCGTCACACAGCAGCGGCATGAGATCGGCATTCGCCTGGCACTGGGCGCGAGCGCGGGCGATGTCCGCTCGATGGTTCTCACCGGCATTTTGCGGTTCGTGCTGATGGGTGTGGCGGCAGGCATCGTGCTGTCATGGGTGGTCGGCCGGGTTCTGGCGAGCCAGCTTTGGGGTGTGTCGGGATACGATCCACTGACGCTGTGCGGGGTGATCGCGGTTCTGATCGCCGTGGGGCTGGCGGCTGCGTACGTGCCGTCGGTGCGGGCGACACGGGTGGATCCGGCTGTCTGCCTGCGTTGGGAATGAGCCACTCAGGGGCGGTACCCCTGCCACAAGTATTCGAGAGCCTCAGGCAGGGTTTGTTGTTTTACGGCGCGATCGGTGTGCCCGGCGTTCCGGACGAAGACGAACTGATAGTGGTAACCCTTGGCGGCCAGCACTTTCGCCATATTCTCGTTGGCTAATACCCAGTCGTGCATGTTGTCGCGCATGACATTGGGATTGAAAAGGTCGCGGTCACCCACTTCCATCCAGATGCGCAGCGGCTTGGCCGGGGTGTTGGGGATAATGTGTTCGTGGAATTCCCACGCGCCGCCGGGGGTTTGGGGGTTCGACGGCCACTGCTGGTTCACATAGGTGCCCGAGTAAGTGAGCACGCGGTGGTAAAGCTCCGGGTGATACCAGGCCATGATCAAAGCGCAGGAACCGCCGGAGCTGCCGCCCATGGTGGCCCGGCCCTCGGGATCTTTGGTCAGCTTCACATTGTATTGCTTCTCCACCAGAGGCAGAACTTCCTGCTCGACGAATTCCGCATACTTGCCCGACATGGTGTCGTATTCCAGGCCGCGTTCGCTGCCTTGGGCGTCGCCGCTGCCGTTGCCGATGGAGATGGCGATCATCACGGGCACGCGGTGCTCGGCGATCAGATTATCCAGGGCAGTGAACAAGGCGAGGTCGGGTCCGTCGGCGCCGACGATGAACGGAGCCTCGGTGCCGGGCACGTATTGTTTCGGGACGTAAACGGCCACACGGCGGGTATAGGGCGCGGGATGGCTGGTGGGAACGAGCAGCTTGGCTGGATCGGCTGGATCAGGCTGGCCAAATGTATTGGGATCGCGCGCGATGCCCGGGTAGATCTTGCTGCTGGAGGATTCCATGGTAAAAGTGAAGACCGAGCCGTGCGGCACGGCTTCTTGCACGATCATCTCGGGCGCGGGGTTGTGGGTGGGACCGAGGATGAAGTTTCCGTCGGCGTTGGCCGGGGCGTTGACGCCGTCCGGCAGGGCTTTCGCGGCGACGTAGCCGGGTGTCTCGGGATCGCGGGTGGGAGGCGCGGGACGGGCGGGGCGCGGGGCTGCGGGCGGAGTTTGGGCGGATGCGGGGTTTTGGGGAGCAGCCATGGCGATGGCGCAGGCGATAGTGCAGGCGATAGTGCAGGCGACGGATGGAAGACGGAACATCGGGCAATTTGATTTTAGCAGAAGCCGGCTAAAAAGCCGGCTGTGGGCAGAATTGCGCGCCCTCCGGATGCGGCGCGGGATTTGACAAGGGGGTGTATACTGTATTGGAATCGTGGCCGAAAAAGAAAGGAATTACGAAAAATGAATCTTCCTCTCAACATACACAGTGGCAAGCTTTCGCTGTTTCAATCCGCCCTGAATAAAATAATTCAGAATAAAGGCGAGTCCGCAACGCAGCTTTCCGAAGACCACCCCATGATGCAGCAGGCCAACACCGTGCTGCAGGCCGCTAACGCCGGGCAGGATCTGAGCCAGTTTCTGGGCACTCCGCTCGCGTGCGCCAGCTTAGCGGTGCAGGCCGCCCTTGCGTTCGCGGCAGGCGACACGGCCAAGGAAGCGCTTATCCGCGCGCAAATCCAGGACAGTTCGTGCGATCCCGGTTGGATCACGGCATTGGCAGCCTTCGAGGCCTATTATGCCGACGGCCAGGCCGCGAAGTACACCAACTGGGCCAACATCGGGGATTTCGTCTACCCCATTCCGGATACAGGCCGCACCGGCAATCAGCTAGTGGTCGCGGTGCTGGCCGATTGGGGCACGGGTGACCCGGCCGTGGCCAAGAGCAGCCTGGATGCGCTATTCGCGTTCCAGCCCGATGTGATTATCCATCTGGGCGACATCTATTATGCCGGCACGCCGGATGAATGTACGAATAACTTCCTGAATTACCTGGTAGACGCCTGCAAGGCCAATTATCCGGTTCCGATCTATAATCTGGCGGGCAACCACGATTACTATAGCGGCGGCGGCGGATTCTATACCCTGCTCACGCAACTCAACCCGCAGTGCGCGCCGCCGGGCACGCCCGTGCAGGGAGCCAGTTTCTTTTGCCTGCGCAACACCAACTGGCAGCTTCAGGGGATGGACACGGGATATTACGACCACGATCTTTTTACGGTCTCGAACGATATCACCCAACTGCAGCCGAGCGAGGTGCAGTGGCATCAGGACAAGATAGCTACGGCGGGCGGGCGAAAGATCATTCTACTTTCGCATCATCAACTGTATTCCGCCTTCGAAAAAGTAGGTACACAGGCGAATAACTACTACAATCCGAACTTACTCGGTAACTTCCAGGATGCCATGAATGCGGGGGCCATCACGGCTTGGTTCTGGGGGCACGAGCACCTGCTGGAAATGTATGGGGCGTTTCCGCTGCTGAACGCCAACCAGCCCAAAGGGCGATGCATCGGCTACTCCGCATTTCCGATGCTGAAGGCCTCCAACCCTTACACCTTGCTGGTTCAGGCGGACAAGCTGCCGCTGCTGGCCGATCCGCCCTTCCTGGACACGACGCAGGACGTGTACGATCACGGCTTCATGATTCTGACGCTCACGGATTCCACCGGCCAGGCGGATTATTATCAACTCCCGGGCGACGGGGCGGCGGCTCCGCGTCCGCTGAATCCGAAGTATTCCGAGAATCTGTGGGATGCGCAAGCGGCGATCGCGCAGACGGCGTCCGGGGCCACCTAAAAGACGGCCTTGCAGCCAAAATTGGCTGCCCCACATAGCCAAGCGCTGAATCGGGTAGGAGGGGCCTCACGGCCCCGTCCTCCCCGACTCCCTCCCGCCCGGTTTTCCGTGCGGTAGTCCGGTGCTCTGGACAGAGCAGGGGATCTCTCGAGGGAAGACGTGCCTTCTTTTCCCGGACCCGTCGGATTTACCCGCATGGCGCTGCCAATGACCATAGGGCATCCCCGTCCCTGGCCGGGTTACCCGCGCCGCACTGGCCTTGTACCGCTTGCTGTGTCGACTCCGAGATTTCGTCATCGGCATTCTTCAGATCCCGCCTCGCGGCGGACACCCTTGCTTAGACGGATGGTTCCGGTCATTTCGGTCCATAGGGGACTTGCACTCCCTGAATGCACATCACTACTCGACACACCAGGCCGGGAGGCCTGTCCTACGTCGCCGCAAATCGGTATCCTACCCACGGCTCGGTCAAGATATATTTCGGCTTAGCGGGGTTCGGCTCGATCTTCTTCCGCAACTGATTGATGAAGACGCGCAGATACTCGGGCTCGTCGCCGTAATCCGGACCCCACACGGCTTGCAGCAACTCGCGGTGGGGAACGGGCTTTCCGGCTTGCGAAACAAGATAGCGCAGCAAGTCGAATTCCTTCGGCGTTAGGCGGGTTTCCTTTCCCTTCACGTGGATGCGCCGCGTATCGAAATCGATCCGCAAGTCCGCCGTGGCTATCGAATGCGGACCATTTTCAGGGGATGTGGGCGCCCGCCGCAGCGCCGCGCGGATGCGCGCCAAAAGTTCCTCCATGCCAAACGGTTTGGTGATGTAATCGTCTGCGCCCGCATCGAGCGCAGCCACCTTATCTTTTTCGTTGTTGCGCACGGAAAGGATAATGATGGGCACGTCCGAACCCGAGCGCAAGTGCTGGCACGTTTCCAGGCCCCCTATGCCCGGCATGTTCATATCCAGCAGCACCAGATCCGGGATCTCGGCGGAAATCCTGGTCAAGGCATCCTCACCGTTGCGGGCTTCCGTCACCTCGTATTTGTGCCCGATCAGGGTGGCCCGCATCACACGGCGGATCTGCGGGTCGTCGTCCACCACAAGAATTCTTCCAGCGCTCACGAAACTATTTCACCACGGTACACCGGCAGCGCGAAACTAAAAACGGAGCCTTGCCCCGGTTCGCTGGTCACCCAGATCTTGCCGCCGTGCGCTTCCACGATGCCCTTGGCGATGGCCAAGCCCATGCCGGTGCCCGGCACACGGAAGCGATGCTCCCGGGCGCGAAAGAACTTGTCGAAGATGCGCATCTGCTCTTGCTCGTCGATACCGCTGCCGCGGTCCGCCACGCTGACTACGATGCGGCCATCGCCAGACCGCGCCGAAATCGTCAGCGGCGAACCGGGCGGCGAGTACTTCAACGCATTGTCCACCAGTTGCCGCAATACCTGCTGCACAAAGTCGAAGTCGGCATCCGCGGCGGGCAACGCATCCTGTAGCCGAACCTCCACTGGGCGTTCGTGCAGCACGGGTCTGAGTTCCGCGAGCGTGGAGCCGATGATCTCGCCGATATCCTGCGGACGCTTTTCCAGATGCAGCTTGCCCGCTTCGATGCGCACCATCTCCAGCACTTCCGCCACCAGCCGGTTCAAACGGTCGGCCTCTTCGTTGATAATGGTCATCAACTCACGGTCCGCATCCGGCCGGGATTGGCTTAGCAGACTCGTCACAGCGGCCTTGATGGAGGTCAATGGCGTCTTGAAATCGTGCGCCAGCGCATCCAACAGCGCGGATTTCAGCACCTCGCTCTGTCGCGCCACCTCTGCCCGGCTGGCTTCTTCCAGTGTCCGTGCCCGTTCTATCCCAATTGCCACCAGATAGGCGACCGCATTCAACACCTCATCGGAGGGTAATCGTCCGGTCAAACCCAGATTGCCTAGGGCCTGCCCGCCCAGACGCACGGGAACGATGGCCAATCCCCGGCTGCGATCGATCAGAGCTTCGTCGCGATCCGTTTGCAGTTGGTCGTCGGAAAGCAGCGGATCGTCCGGCCCCCAGCGGAACGTTTCGTGTGTCAACCTGGTGTGAAAGGCCGCTGTGGTCACACCCAGGATGCGCACGACCCGGCTTACCAGATCCTGGCTGGCGGTGCGCGCGCTGCCGCTAAGCAGCAGGCTCTGGCTCAGCGCAAAAAGGCCCTCGACTTCGCGGCGGCGCTCGACCGCCTCCAACGTGCGGCGTTTGGCTCGCGCGGAGAGTTGGTTGGCCATCACCGAAGTGACCAGGAACGCACCGAGTGCCACCCAATTCTGCGAGTCTTGCACTGCGAACGAACCGATCGGCGGCAGGAAATAGTAATTGAACCCGAGCACGGCCGTGAATGAAGCGATGGTCGCTTCCAGCAGCCCCCACCCAGCCGAAATCGCAAAAATGACGAGCAGCAGCGTCAGCGCAACCGTAGTGTTGTTGACCGCCGCCACCCTGAAATAAAACGCGATCACCAGCGCGACGATGGCGGGCGAGGCGAGCAGCCGGAGCAGGCGCTTGCGCTTGCCAGAGCCGGTCCTGTCCGTGAAATCAACCGTGCCGCGCACGTCGGTAAGCGGTGCCACCCATCAGGCCCCAAAGATACGGTTGAAGAACTCCCGCGTCTTCTGCCGGATCTCTCCCAACCTCAGATCCAGCCGCTGATCGTGTAAGTGGTCGGGAGTCCAGCGGCGCACGAGTTCCGCCAGCGTTTCCGAGTGCGAGGGCGAGGTGGGCAGATGCCCCCCCGCATACCCGCTCGAAACGCGCAGGCCATGGTCGATCGCGCGGTAGAACACGGCGGCGTCGCGCAAAAAGTCCGCATCCTCGCGCTCCAGGTGGCCCATCTGCTCGATAACGTCGATGCGCGCCGGCGTGTTCAGCACTTTGTAGAAGATGCCGGCCCCTCGCAGCCGCAGATACATCAAAGCGAAGTCGATATCGTAAAAGCCGCCAACGGCCGCCTTCAGCGGATTGCGGGCGCCCTGCTCTTTCTCCAGCCGCGCGCGCATCTGCGCCAGCTCCTTGCGCGACCGCCCGCTTTGCCCGTAGCGGCGCCAATCCACCTCTTGCAATTTGTGCAGGAATTCCGTGGCGCGCTCCAGGTTTCCAGCCACCGCGCGCGCCTTCATGTACGCGATTCCCTCCCAGGCCTCGGCGTGCTTTGCGAAGTACTCGCTATAAGTGCCTTCCGGCTGCACAAGGGCGCCCTCGCGGCCGTTGGGGCGAAGGCGCGTGTCCACGGTGAACATCACCCCGTCCCCCGTGTACGCGCTCATCGCGTTGATCATGCGCTCGGCCACGGCTGTCCAGAACACTTGTTCGGGTGCGTCCTCGTCGGGGATGACGAATATCAAATCGGCGTCCGAAGCCAGGTCGAACTCCCGCATACCTAACCTTCCCAACGAAACCACCATCATCTGCCGTACCGGCCGATAGTCCGGATTCGCGGGCTGCGGAGGTTCCTGCAGCGCGATGCGGTAAGCCTCTGCGATTACCGTGTCGGCCAGATCCGAGGTGCGCTCCAGCGTTTCGAAGATGGGGGCCGGACCCAGCAGGCTATCGCTTTGGATACGAAACATCTGGCGGCGGAAGTAGCTGCGTAGAGACGCGCTGTCGTTTATGGCTTCCTGGGGGAGTTCTCCCTGCGGCGAGACGCCGGCCTCAAGTTCCGCCAGCAACTCGGGATGCCGCAGAAGCTGATCGCCGAAATATGGGCTGTGCTCGAAGATATCCACCGCGCGGTCCACTAGAGCGGCGTCCGTATCCAAGTCCGCATGCAGGCCGGCGAAGCTTTCAGACTTGGCCAGCACCTTTTCGAGAAACAATTCGAAGCGTTCCCGGCCGCGATTCAGCTTCGCCCGCGCCAGCACGGCGGCCAGAAGCGGCGCACGCTCCTCCAGCGATCGCGTCAGATTGCTCGGCGCCGATACAGGCGGGTCCAGATCCATTGGCCGCCAGCGATCGTCCGCATCGCCATCCGACAGCGTGTAGTACATCGGTTTGCGCGCCTGAATAACGCGCGCGTACATCTCACGCACATTGCCCAGGTGCCCCTCCAGCAGCACCTTCAGCGATTCCGCTGTGAGCGGTTCGCCGGATTCGACCGGCATTTTACGCGCCAGCACCTCCATCTCCTCCGGGTGCGTAGGCAGCGTGTGGGTCTGCCGGTCGTCGTAGAATTGCAGCCGGTGCTCGAGGTGGCGCAGGAACACATAAGCGGAAGTCAGGCGTGCGTACTCACCGGCGGAAAGCAGGTTCTTATCGTGTACGCGGGAGAGCGCAAATAGCGTGCCGCCATGCCGCACCCAAAGTTCGCGGCCTCCGTGCAGGCGTTGCAGGCATTGCACCAGGAATTCGATGTCGCGGATGCCGCCCGGCGTCAGCTTGATATCCAATCCGGCGTGCGCGCGTTTGGCGGCCAGCTTTTCGCCGATGCGCTCGCGCGCTTCCGAAACGGCTTCCACGGCCCGGAAATCCAGCGTAGTCGAATAAATCAACGGCTCGACGAACTCCAGGAGCTCACGGCCTAGAGACATGTCGCCGGCGCATACGCGCGCCTTGATCAGCATCTGCTTTTCCCAGTCCCGGGCGCGCTCCTGGTAATAGCGCTTGGCGCCGTCGAGCGAAATGCAGACTTCCCCCAGGCGGCCGTCCGGACGGAGACGCAGGTCCACCCGGTAGCATGAGCCATCCGCAGTGTATGTGGAGAGCAGATCGGTGTACTGGTTGGCTACCTTCTTGAAGAACTCCTTGTTAGTGATGACGTCGGGTCCAGCGGTCTCGCCGTTGCCGGAATATACGAACATTAGGTCCACGTCCGAACTGTAATTCAGCTCCTGGCCACCCAGCTTGCCCAGCGCAATCACCGCAAAGCCGCATGCGCGCGATGGGCAGCCGGACCTCTCGAACAACGGCTCGCCATGCCGCGCCGTAAGTTGCGCGCGAATCTGTCGATAGGCAAAATCCAGAATGGCATCGGCTAAGTTGGACAGTTCGCCGGTGAGGTCTGCCAGGGCGGCCAGCTCCAGCACGTCTCGCAGCAAGATGTGCAGCGATTGGCGCCGCCGGAAGCGCGCCAGAGTCACCGGCGCCGGCTGATCGGGGCCTTCGGCGGCGCGGAATTGCAGCAACCGCTCGGCGAATTCTTCGGCCGACAGCATGCGATGCAAATCGCCCGTATCGACCGCTTGCAATAACCATTCCGGATGCTGCAGCACGGCTTCGGAGAGGAATCCGCTGTACGAGAATGTGGTAATCAGGCAGCGCAACGAGGCGGGCGAGTTGGTGATTCGGTTAAACGCCGACGCGCGCTCCTGGCGCAGCCGCTCCAGAAAATGCAGCGCCTCGTCGGGATCGGGCACGGCCGCCAGCAGCGACTGAATCCGCCCCCGAATGCGTTCGGGAATGCCGCCGCCCAGGCGCGCAATATCTTCGCGCGCGCGAGCTGGATTCCGAAATTCGACCGCTTCCAACAGATGCTGCATGCATTCGGGCGGACGGGGCCCCACACCGATTATAGCCTTGCGCGCCGTTCGTGGCGGACATCCGGCCACTGCAAGCCGCGCTAAATAATGTTACAGTGCTGCCATATGGCATCCGTCAATAAAGTGATCTTGGTCGGCAATCTCGGCCGCGACGCGGAAACAAAGTTCACTCCGTCTGGCGCCTCCGTCACGAACTTCTCCCTGGCCACGACCCGCCGTTGGAAGGATCAGGCTTCCGGAGAGTGGAAGGAGCAAACGCAGTGGCACCGCATAGTTTACTGGCGGGCGGAAAACGTCGCCAATTACCTGCTTAAGGGCAAGCAGGTCTACGTGGAAGGCCGGCTGGAAACCAGAAGCTACGACGACAAGGACGGCAAGAAAGTCTATATCACGGAAGTCATCTGCGACCACCTCGTGCTTCTAGGCAGCCGTCAGGACGGCGGCTCGCCTCCCGACGAATACAGCCAACAGCCTGTTTCCATGCCGCGGAGTCCCAGGCCGGCGGCCGCTGCCAGCCAATCCGCCGCGCCCGCGCCGCCGGAGGATCCCGCCTTCAACCAAGGGATTACCGACGACGACGTACCGTTTTAGAAAGTCTACATCCAGACAAGGATACGCCGCTAAGGGCAGCGGAGTGGCGCTGCGTGCCGTTTCTAAAGCCGACCTTCATGGCTCCGACGGTCGAAGCTCAAACGTCCGGATCTAAAGGCGGCATCGGCGAGATCACGGCTCTTGAACCCGGTCAGTCGGCGGGGAAGCGATGGAGCATTCCCCGATCGAGTGGCGAATCGAGCCGCCACGGTCCGCCCCCAGCGGGCATCTGATTTTATTTAGACCGTTAAATCGCGGACTGCGCGACAGTTGGCGGCCCGTATTCATGTAATATCCCCGGGATATACCGATCTTTAGCTTCGCATTCCTTCAGTTCACACCCTGCGTAATTAATTTCAGCCGTAGTTTGAATTACTTAGCCCAGATCATCTGCCGGCTTCGGCATTGGCGACCGCTATGTTTAGGGCAGAAAGGGAGGTCCTCGCAGGGCGGAGAACCTTATGGGCACAAAAGGCGATGGATCCAATTATCATTATTTATTGTTTGTTCAAGTTGTAATCAAACGATAGATATGAATGCACTTGGCTATTTAATCTAGCGCTTTAAAACACAATTGCGCGAAAATGATTGCCACATTCACATCAAAAACTGGTATGATTCTTTGGGGATCCTCTGACAGGGTATCCCCAAAGAATAACAAACCGGACATACCCCCAGACCGCAAGGCCGGGCAGGGATTGATGAGGACCAGGTTTTTGGTCTCCGTATTATCGATAATCCCGCTCGCCGGAACGCTGGTGCGCTTCGTTCCGCCGCCCAGGACGCCTCCCCTGGCAACGCTTGGCCAGAAGAGCGTTCGCCGGAATCTCCTCACGGCACAGCTCAAGCAATCCGGCGTCGTATTCCGCACCGGCGATTTCCACGATGCCGCAAGCCTCGCCCAGCAGGGGTATAGCGATGCGCTACGTGCCGGCGAAACGCAGCTTGCATCGCGGTTCCTGAACAATCTGGGCGGTTGCCGGTTCGCTCTGCACCAGTACCGGGAAGCGCTACGGGTATATTTGGAAGCACGCGCGCTGGCGGAAGCCGCACATGATAATGCCGGTGCAGGAAATTTGGATTTCAATATTTCCTCGCTTTATTCCCGCCTGGGACAAATGGACGCCGCCACCGAGGCCATCACCCGCGCGATAACGCGTTTGTCCGGTCCGGAGCGTCTTGTGCAACTCCCCCAATTCCTGACCCACTTGGCCGCTCTGCAGGCCGAGCAAGGGCATATGGCGCAGACCCTGGATTTGTACAGGCAGGGAATTGCCGCATCCGACCGCGCGGACAACTGTGAAATGTACGCCTTAGCGTGGAACTGTTTGGGGTATGTATACCTGGAGCACGATCAACTTCCTAAAGCCGAGTCGGCACTTCTGGAAGCCTACCGCGTACGCAAACTCAACCACCTGCGCAGCGTCGAAAGCAGCTACCGGAATCTCGGGATGTTGCGCCTTGAGCAGGGGGACTCGCGTGCGGCGTCTGTGCTGCTCGACCGGGCGGTAGTCCTTTCCACGCGGCCCGGCGGCCTGCGGCCGAACTGGGAAGTGTATTATTCCCGCGGCCTTGTATGCCTGAAACAGAACCGTCTTGAGGCAGCCCTGGACGATCTGCGCATAGCCGCGCGACTGGCCCGCAACTGGCGCCGGGAAGCGCCGCCCGGCGACGCCACACGGGTGAGCACCGAGAATCAAATCCAGAAGGTCCATTCCGCGCTGGTAGAAGCTGGAAACCGGCTGTACTTCGCGACACACCGGCGCGCCCTGGCGCAAGAGACCTTTGAATCCGCGGAAGCTAACCGAGCCGCGAGCCTGCGCGCGCTGCTGGCGGAGCCGCGGGATTGGCGCCGCAGTCTGCCAGTCGAATACTGGGAGACGCTACAGAAGATCGAGTCCGCCGAAGTGGAATTGCTGGGATCACCGGGAGCGTCTTCCGGTACGGTGGGCGAGCGGGTGCGACGGATGCAAGGGGCTCTGGTTCAGTGGGAGTCGCGCGCCGGATCGAACACCGACGTGGAACTGCCGGATCTTCTGGAACATACGCAGCGCGACCTCGCTCCGGACGCCGCCTTCATGGCTTTTCACTTGGGATCGCCCGACTCCTACCTTTGGGCGGTATCGCGCGCGAAGTTCGCCCTCTATCGTCTACCACCCGGACCTGAGATCGGTGCGCAGGTGGCTGGTTACACCAGATCGTTTCGCCAAGGAAGCACGTTGGATCGGGTGGCCGGCGCCCGGATATTCCGCATGTTGTTTGGACAACTCGATCCGGCCTTCCGAAAAAAGCCGCGCTGGCTGCTGGCGCTGGATGCGCAATTGTTCGAACTGCCCTTCGCCATGCTGATCGAGGAGTCCGACGCGCGGGGATCCATATTCCTCGCCGAGCGGCACTCTTTGCAGATTGCCTCGGGGGCCGGAATGCTAGCGCCGTTGAACCGCGACCGCCGCGTCTTCGACGGTTCATTCGTCGGTGTGGCCGACGCCATTTACAACATGGCGGATGCGCGCTGGAAAGGCGCCCCGCCCGCATCGCGGTTCGCCTCTGTGATCGGCTTCTTCACCGCCCGCGCCGGCGATTCCATCACTGACGACGATCTGCATTTGGCCCGGCTCGCCGGTAGCGCGCGGGAGGTTGCCGCTTGCGCCGCCGCCTGGAGCAGCTCGCGAACACCGACACTACTCGAAGGCGCGGCAGCCTCCCGTCAGAGTCTACGGGCGGCGCTCGGCGGCCATCCCGCAGTACTGCACTTTGCCACGCACGTCTTGCACTCCAGCGTCGATCGCAGCGCCGATCCCAGCAATGGCCCGCGTTCCGGGCTCATCGTGCTGAGCCTGACGCGTAGTGGCCAGCACGAGGTGTTGAGCCCTGTCGAGATCGCCACGTGGAATCTGGACGGCGCGCTGGTGGCACTCAGCGGCTGCAGTTCCGGGTCCGCCGATGCACTTCCCGCTACGGGTTTGATGGGCCTGACGCGCGCTTGCCAGGCTGCCGGGGCCAGTGCCGTGGTGGCTAGCCATTGGCCGACTCCGGATGACGCGGGAGGGCTCTTTCTCTCCTTCTATCGATATTTGCGCGCGGCCCCGCAGGACGGGCCCGCCGTCGCGTTGCAACTCGCCCAGATCGACATGCTGCGTTCTCGCACATGGCGCTCAAACCCGCTCTATTGGGGCGCTTACTTCGTCACAGGGAATCAACAATGACGGCAAACGGTATTGCTGAAGATGCAGCGGACGACCGGCCTGTCCACGCGCAGCCTGGCTGGGCCGAACTGGTCGAAAAGATCCGGCGAAACGAGCCGGACGGATTGGAAGAACTGTATCGGGTTTTTTCGCGCGGTGTGCGTTTCTACCTGTGCCGGCAACTCGGCCCCCAGGATCTGGACGACCGCGTCCACGATACGTTCCTCATCGTGGCGCAAGCCATCCAGCGGGGAGAATTGCGCGAACCGGACCGCCTGATGGGCTATGTGCGGACCATCGTTCGCCGCCAGGTCGCCGCCCAGATCGAGGATAATGTTCTCAGCCGCAGGCAACAGTTCGATTTGGACTGGGGATTGGCCGTGAAGGACACCGGCAGCGATCCCGAACAAGCGGCCATACGGCGTGAGAATCAGCAGTTGGCCGTCAGAGTTTTAAAGAACATTGCGCCCAGGGACCGCGAAATTCTGATACGCTTTTATCTCTGGGAACAGCCAGCGGGCCAAATCTGTACGGAGATGGGATTGACGGATACCCAATTCCGGCTGCTGAAGTCGCGCGCCAAGGCTCGATTCGGCGAACTCGGCAGAAGAAAGGTTACAAAACGTCTAGTACCTTTCGGTGAGAACAATTGGAGGGAAATACCACTGAAGGGATAGGTGAGATTGGTTTTTGTCCTCCTAAAGGAAGGTACAGCCCTGCAGTTCGCCGATGATCGTCACGCCGCCGACGAGGTCATGGAGCGCTATTCGATGGACCGCCTGGCTGGGCAGGAATTGGCCGAGTTCGAAGAACACCTGTTGGTGTGCGAGCCCTGCCAGGACCGGCTTGCCCGCGAGGATAGCATCCGATGCCGGGTGCGCGATGGGGCGGCGATACTGCTACCGCGGCGTGCGGAAGTCCTGTGGCAATGGCCTAAATGGCAAAGGCTCGTTTGGGCTTTGGGTTTGGTTGCGGCGGGCGTGTTGATATTTGCCGGCAGCCAGTGGCAATCGCTGCGCCCATTTGCTGCGCCGCGCGCCGTGATCCTGCTCCGGGCCACGCGCGGAACGGAGAACCCGACACTGGCCGCCGCGCCGACCGATAGGGCTTTCATCTTAATGCTCGACCTGTCCGGATTGCAGCCATTCTCCGAGTATGGAATTGAAATCGTGGATTCCGCCGGGAAGTCGGCGTTTCAATCCAAAGCCCGCCCCCAGAACGACAGGCTGCAAACCATACTCACGCGAGGTTTGCCGGCTGGCACTTATTTTGTCAGGCTATACAGTCCCGCGCTCGAGTTGCTGCGTGAGTACCCCCTCATCGTGCGCGGCGTCTAACCCGCGCCGTCGCATACCGATCTCCTTCGGCCCCCCGTGTTCTTGAAGGGGCTGGTTCGTGCGGAAGTACTTCTTGTAGGCGGCTACCCAATCTTGCGAAATTTCACGCTGAGCTGTTGCCAACTCAAGCTGCCCGCTGCAAACGAGCGAGTGAAGGCGGTCTTCCAACGCATCCTTCACGCGGGAATTCCAAACCGTGTGGTGAGATGGCTGCGGCCAAAGATTTCGAATGTTTGCCGCGCCGCCTAGTTGGGGCGTCACGAGATAGTCGATCTCATAAGCGTTAGCCGCCAAATCGTGCAGTCCGTACTCCTTCAAGACTTCGCGCTTCAGGGGATCGGGAACGGCGGGATCGTTGGCAGAAATATTGGCGCTGCAAACATCTTGGATACCGATGGGATTTGTCGCACCGGGAGTAAGACTGGCGTCGGGAATCGTGCCAATCCTCGAAACCGGGTAGCTTGCACGTGGCGCGAACCTTATAATAATGGTGGTTAGCAGCAGAAGAGCCCCGAGAACGGTCGCGGGGCTAACCTGCCGCAACCGGCCGAACCAGACGCCACCTTCCATCGGCTCTGCCGCGGTATGCTCCGCGAGTCGCGCCTTCAGAAGGGCGCGCGGTCCTTCTATCGGCGGCGCCTCCACGTCCAGTTCGCTCCCGTATAACTGAACGAACGCTGCGATGGCCTTCTCCATTTCCGCCATCCGCGCTCGGCAGGTCCAGCAAGCGCTTAGATGTCGCCGTATCTGGGACGCGAGCCGCGGGGGCGCTTCACCGTCGACCCACAGCAACAGATCCCGATCGGAGAGATGAAAATCTTCCTGCAACATAAGATTACCTCTTGTCCGCTCGTTGGAACCGGGCTAACGAGCGCTCCAGCGAAGCGGCTACGGACCCGAGAGACATTCCGAGGACTTCGCCTATCTCCCGGTAGCGAAGCCCCTCCGCGCGAAGGTACAGGCACCGCCGGTCCTGCTCCGGAAGGGCCCGAAGTATTGACGACAACCGCCGCTGTCTACGGTTACTCGCGAGCTCGTCTTCCGGGTTCAATGCCGGATGCGGCAATTGGTCGACATCCCCGGCGGCTCCCATGGCCCGCCATTCGGCGTCCCTTCGTTTCAGGGCAAGATTATGCGCGACCCGAAAGAGCCAACCATGCAAATTGGTGCGCGCCTTGTCCTTTTGCAGGTGTGAAAACAGTGCTAGAAACGCCTCTTGTACGATCTCTTCGCCATCGTGCTGCGCCAATCCGAATGTGGACAGATAGCGAAGAAGCGCGCCGCGCCATCGGTCAAACAGCTCGGTAACTTCTTCCTCCAGCCGCGGCTTTACGGGATTCCGGCGAGCCGAGACCGCCAAGAACCGAATATCGAGCGCGGAGTCTTTTGGAGCGTTGGCCATGCAAACGGGTTCTAACTTTCTCCCAGTTTAGGCCGCCAAAGACTCAATTGCAATTCGCCGTTTCTTGTTCAGGGTTTTTGGGCCAGTCCCAAGGTCAAAACGGCCGGTTCCGGCTGTTCTTCGAAGTTGAGTGCCGGAATGCGGGCGCGCGCGCCACGCGCTCGCGCGGCTGCAGCCAGCCAGAGCAGCAGCGTGATCCCCATCAACCAGGCGTAACTCCGCGGATGGCGTAGCGCCGCTTGTTCGACATCCGTAACCAGTTCCGATACGATGATGAGCAGCCCCCAATAGACACCGAACATGATCTTGAGATTCGCCTTACCGGGCAGGTAGGAGCAGGTGAAGGGCACCTTGGCAAAGCCTGTCAAGGCCAGTTCGACGATCAGCAGTCCAAACACCGCGAGGAATGCAGTGTGGCCCAACGCCCTCAGCCACGGCCACAGCGCCAGGTAGACAGGCGCCGCAATGGCCACTACCGGAGCTACCGCGAACAGCAGCAGCGTCTTGCGCGCCGCGTTCAGGTACGCCGCGCTGCCGAATGGATCGGTCAAACGGAAGAGCCAGTTGGCGCGCACTTCCATCGGAATCGCAAACGACACGCGCAAGCCAACGATCAGGAAGAAGAGCAGGATGAGTGGGATTCCCAGCGCCGTCTGATCGCGGCCTTCGAGTGCGCCGTAATTCGTGGCCTTGAAATGATACAGCACGTAGGCCACCTGGCTGAACACGTACGCCAGCCCCATGCCGGCGTAGATCGCGAGCAGCAGGCGGTGCTGGCGGCTGCGCGCGAGTGTGCGCCCGATGAAAACCAGGATGGCCCGCTCCGGCGCGCGGCGGGCGAGCAAGCGGGCGATCGCAGCCCACGGCGAGGCGGCGCCCAATAAAGGAGCGGCGCCAGGAGCTATGCCGGACTGTTCCACCGTGCGGCGCATCTGCCGCGCGTAAGCCAGCGCGTAGGTAGCCGCCGCCACAAGCGCGACGAATATCGTGCCGGCCAAGGCGCGGCGAGCCAACGCCGCCAACGTGGCGTTCGTGGATCCCGTCAACACCTGAAACACACCGAAGAACCAATAGGATGGAACCAGCGCGTACCACAGCCGGTTTTCGGGCGCCACCAGCGCGTGCGGATGGGCTAGCGGGGGAGTGAGGAAGTATAGCGTGAGGACGGCGAAGAACGCCGCCGTCTGGATTAGGCTGGACCACCGCATGTATAGCGCGTGAGCCAGCAAATGCACCGCCACTCCCTGCAAGCCGAGCAGCAGCAGGAAGACAAATACCGACGCCAGCAGGATTACGAGCCAAAAGGCCCCAAAGTCGCGCACTGCGTCGAGCACGCCCGATGCGCCGGGGACGATCAGAAACGGGCAGACCAAGCCGGTGAAGGAATTCACCGCGACTACGGCCAGTCCGAGGGCTGCCCCCAGCGCCGCGAGTTTGGCGGCAAACACCGTCGGAATGCGCACGGGCATAGCGCCCAGGATCATACAATCGCGCCGGTCCGGAAACAACGCGTCCCAAAGAAGCAGGGTAAATACACCGACGATGGCCATGCAGGTGGAGATGAGGAACTCCTGGTCGGCCCACGCGGCGGCGTGCAGTTGCTCCGCCGTCAAGTGCTGATAGAGGCCGGCATACTTCGGCCCGGTTACCATCACCAGCACCAGGCTGAGGGCTGCCAACAGCGCCGCTAACTGAGAGAGCAGCGACGAAATATCTCCGCGCACGGAAACAATGTCCGTATCGAAGAAGCGATAGGCGAACAGCCGCACCAGCGCGCGAAACTGGCGCCGGTCGCGGCCTGGCGGAGCGGT